>JAIRXX010000121.1 GCA_031268065.1 Propionibacteriaceae bacterium | reverse complement strand
ACCCCCCGACTGTCCGGTCGAACCCGATAGTGCTGGCACCCGGTGAGGCTCCGGTGCGGGTGAATGTGGCCGACTGGGTGCGCGACTTGGACGGGGACGACCCGCAGACTTTCGGCTATGAGCTGACTGGGAAACCAGAATCGGTGCGGGTGGTGAAAGTGGGGGAGACGACCTTTGAATTCTCCGCCCCGGCAGACCATCTGGTAGGCGCGGCCGGAACAGCCGCAGTGAGCGTGGACGACCACCTCGGCGCGGCGGTGCCCTGCCAAATCCCGATCACGGTGACCGCGTCCACGCGCGAGCTGATCGGCGTGCAACAGCCGATCTTGCTGGAGGGCTTCTCCGGGAGGCCGATCAGGGTGGACTTGGAGGACTACGTGAGCAACCCCTTCCCGGCCACGCCGGTGCGGGTGCTCAAAACGACGCTCGTCCAAGGCGCTGTCGGGTTGGCTGTGGAGTCGCACACCTTGGTCTTGACCCCGGACGTTGATTTTCACGGCCAGGCCGAGGCGCAATTCATCTTGATGGATGCCACCAACGACAATTCCCGCCAAGTCAAGGGAACGTTGCGGCTGACGGTGAAAGGGAAGCCGGACGCCCCGATGGAAATCAGGGCCATGCCCACTTCGGGAAAGTCAGCGCTGGTCTCCTTCCAGGCCGGAGCGGACAACGGGGCGCCGATTGAGTACTACACCGTTACCGCCGACGACGGGAACACCGTCAAATGCGAGGGCGAGTCCGCCTCCTGTGAGATCGCCGGGCTGACCTCGGGCCACGAATACGCTTTCAAGGTCAACGCCGCCAACGAGGCTGGGCTTTCCGCCTGGTCCATCTGGTCGGAGAAGCAGATGATAGACGTGGCGCCCGACCCGCTGGCGACCCCGAGGGTGGAGCCGAAGGACAAAGCCGTCAAAGTGACCTGGGTCAAACCGCACACCGACGGTTCGGCGATTTCGCAATACCGAATCCACATCACCAACCGGAACAACCCAGTCACAGTCGGCCCGGAGTCCGTTGAGAAAGAGATAGACGGCCTGGCCAACGGCCAGGAATATTCGGTCAGCATCGAGGCTGTTTACGCTTCTGGGTCGATCAAGTCGGATTCGGCGTCGGCGGTGCCCTTCGGACTGCCCAACAAACCCGAACGGGTGACCATCAAGCACGAGCAGCCGACCGAGGACGTGCCGGACAAAGCCTGCATCGCGGTGGGTTGGGATTATCCCGAAGGCGACAGCGCCGCCTCCAACAACGGGCGTCCGGTGGAGAGCGTTACGGTGAGCGTCACCCGCAATGGCGTGCAATTGCTCGCCAAGACTTTCGCCAGCGGCGAATGGGCATCCGGCTTCGTCAAAGTCGAAGTCCCGCCCGGTGCGCAGACCGAGGCGCAGCTGGCTTTCAACACGGTGGCCGGAGCGTCCCAGGCGCGGCGCAGCCCGCTCTTCCAAGCCTACGGTTTCCCAACCCTGCCCGACCTGGGAGGCATCGAGCCGACCGGCGACGACAACGAGGTGCGGCTGTCGGACCTGGCGGCAGTGGCGGGCAACGGCTGGGATCTCGGCCAGTTGGCCGTCCAATATCGGATTGGCGCCGGCTCGTGGCACGATGCGCGGCCAGGCTGCGCGGCGCAGTGCGCCATCGCCGACGGCGGGCTTGAGAATGGCGAAGCCGCAACGCTGTCGTTTAGGCAATTGGGGCAGGCGGGAGATTTCGCGGTGCCGGGGCCGTCGTTCTCGGTCGGGGTCACCCCATACGGGCCGCCTGCCAAGCCGACGCTGAACGTGAAGTGGGCGGGCGACCACAAGATTGAGGTGAGTTGGAAGGCGGTGCCTGGCAGCGGCGGGCCGGGCCTGGCGGGATTGTCGCTCCAGCTGGACGGCGCCCAGGTTGAGAATGTGTTCCCGGAGCTGGAAGGCTCGCGCATCCTCCAACTGCCTGGCGATTTGGCTGAGGTCATGCTCACCGCCAGCGAGGCGGGCAGTGCGCGGACCGCCACCGCGCAAGTGGGCATCGCCTGGGGTGAAGTGCGCATAGGCTCCGAATCCCGGCAGTGCCCCGCCAACGCGCTGCCTGGTTTCGGGCCGGGAGACGACCAATCCAGCTGCCTGTTGGCCAAGATATCGGTTGACCGGCCCTGGAATCCGGCCACTGACTTGACCTGCGAATTCAGCGCGCCTGGCGCAGACAACGCCCAGGTCACCGTTCCGAAGGAGTCGGTGGCGGTGACGACGCATTGGCGCGTGCTCGACCCAGAGCACCCCGGCACCCATATTCGCTGCTGGCCGAAGCATTGATCCCAAGCGAGTCCCGAATGTCTTTCAGTTCTGAAGAAGCCGCCGTTTTCGCCCGGAAATTCGCCGAATTGGCCGACAATATGTCGATTGCCCTGCTCGACAAGACCGTGCCGATCCGGCTGGCGCTGACTGCGTTGTTTGCCGGTGGGCATCTGCTGCTCGAAGACGCTCCGGGCACCGGGAAGACCGCGCTGGCTAGAGCTTTGGCGAAGACCATCGCCGGTTCCCACGCCCGTATCCAATTCACCCCGGACATGCTTCCCTCCGATATCACCGGGGTAAACATGTACGACCAGAAGCAGCGGGACTGGGTTTTCCATCCCGGCCCGATCTTCGCGGAGATTGTCTTGGCAGACGAGATAAACCGGGCCTCTCCGAAGACGCAGTCCGCGCTGCTGGAGGTCATGGGGGAGCGGCAGGTGACGGTGGACGGGGTTACCCGCCAAATCAAGCAGCCGTTCATGGTGATCGCCACTCAGAATTCCATCGAACAGGCCGGCACCTATCCGCTTCCCGAGGCGCAGTTGGACCGCTTCTTGATGAAGACTTCGCTGGGATATCCGGCATACGCGGCGATGGTCGAAGTGCTGGCCGGATCGGCTGAGCCAGACCGTTCCGAACTGCTGCAGCACGTTATGACCACAGCCGAGGTGGCCGAGGCGGCGCAGACGGTGGCGGGGAACCATGTGGGCCGGGCGGTGCTCGGCTATGTGGCGTCGTTGGCCGAGGCGACCCGCGCCGACGATGCGGTCAGCTTGGGGGTGTCTACCCGAGGCGCCATCGGCATGGTGCGCTGTGCGCGGGTCTGGGCGGCGGCGCAGGGGAGGAGTTTTGTCTTGCCCGATGATGTGAAGCGGCTGGCCCATCCGGTGTGGGAGCACCGGGTGGTCATCGACCCCGATGCGGCGTTCGCCGGAGCAAAGGCGGCAGCGGTGATCGCCAGGGCTTTGGCAGGCGTACCCGCCCCAACCGTGGACAAGTGAGCCGGGATGTCCGAGGGGCGCCATCCGCAACCGATTGACCAGGCGGGTTCCGGGCGCAAGCAGGCGGATGGGACGTTGGACTGGGCTGAAGTTTTCAGGGAATGGGCCAAGACGGTGACTGCGAACGGGTGGGCCGTCGTCTGCGCGGTGGCGGTGGCGGCAGTCTTAGTCGGGGTCTGGGCTTGGGTCGAGGCCGGAATGGCCGCCGTGGCCGGATCGGTGGCGCTGGCGGTGGGCGTCGCATCGGTGATCGGGCGTTCCGCCTACCGGGTGGAGGTGGAACTGCCCAGCCCCAGGGTGACCGTTGGCGGGACGGTTATCGGCTCGGTGCGGGTGGTCAACACCCGAAACGGCGTTGTGCGGGCCTCAGAGGTGGAACTTCCGATATCTTCTGCGGAAGGCGCCAGGCTGGCGCGATTCCAGGTGCCAATGCTGGCCGCCGGGGAAGAATGGTCGGATGTCTTCGCTGTGCCAGCCCGACGCCGGGGCGTGGTGGTGCTGGGGCCTGCGCAAGTGGTGCGCTCCGACGCGCTGGGCCTGCTGCGCCGCGTGCGCAGGTGTTCCGAGCCAGTGCGGCTGTATGTGAATCCGCGCACCATCCGGGTGCCTTTCTCAGCAACCGGTTTCCAGGCTGACGCCGAAGGCGTGGCCACAGCCAGGCTGTCATCCTCAGATGTGAGTTTCCACGCCCTGCGCGACTACGCGCCCGGAGACGACCGCCGCTTCGTGCATTGGCCGACCAGCGCGAAATTGGACCGCTTGGTGGTGCGGCAATTCGAGGAGACCAGGCGTTCCCACCACCTCATCCTGCTCGACACCGAGATCGGCGTCTGGGGCCAAGAAGACTTCGAGATCGCGGTGGAGATAGCCGCGTCCCTGGCGCGGGCCGGTCTCACCAATGGGCGGCGGGTGTCGCTGGCCACCGGCGCTGGCTGGGTCTCCACCGGCAGTCCCGGACAACTGCTCGACGAACTGACCGAGCTGGCTCCCCAGCCGGGCGGCAAAACAATCGAGCTGCGGCTGCGCGAGGCGCTGGCGGCCCGGCGCGACACTTCCGTGCTCACCATCATCACCGGTGCGGATGCGCCCGCCGCACAGCTGGGCCACTGGGTGGTGCTGGCCGGAGTGGATATCGCGGTGGGCGTGGTGAGAGTCGCCCCCAGCCTGGCCCCCAGCCGGGTTGCGCTTGGCGCGGCTGAGCTGGTCTGCTGTCCGGGGCTGGAGGAATTTCCGAGGCTGATCGAACGGCGGGGCGGGCGGTGAAAGCGCTCTTCGCCAGTGGAAAGCCGCTGCCGAGGTGGAGCACAGCGGTATTGGCGGTGCTCTTCGTGCCGGCAATCTGCGAGCATGAGCCGGTCTTCGGCAACCAGGCAGGCTTGCTGGCAGCCGGTTCGGGAGTCGCGGCGGGCCTGCTGATAGCCTTCGCGGCCCGAATTTTCCGCCTGGATGGTTGGGCGGTGTCGGCTATAACTGTCGCGGTCTATCTGCTCGGGAGCGGGCCAGCCGCGTTG
>JAIRXX010000093.1 GCA_031268065.1 Propionibacteriaceae bacterium | reverse complement strand
TGGTGAGGTGAAGTTTGGGTGAGGGGCGAAGTTTGGGTGTGGTGGCTGGCGACACATCGTCTGGGTGCTGGTTTTAGCTGGGGGGAGTGGGGCGGATGATACTCTCCGGGACATGACTGAAGTGTTGAAGCTATGCCATGAGGCGACAGGAGACGAGATTTCGCTGCCTGTCAGCGAGGGTACCGTCCGAGCCACCGACCTGCTCCAGCTCAAGGTTCGGGGGGAGCCGTTGGCCACTTTCGATCCGGGCTTCTTCAACACCGCCGTATGCCACTCCGCGATCACCTACATCGATGGCGACGAGGGCGTTCTGCAGTATCGCGGCTATCGGGTGGAGGACTTGGCCGAGAATTCCACTTACTTGGAGACCGCCTACTTGTTGCTCAACGGCGAATTGCCGACGGCTGGCCAGTTGGCTGATTGGGAGCAGACGATAACCGAGCATCGGCAATTGCCGGACAAATTGCGCATCCTGCTCAACGGATTCCCCTACGACGCCCATCCGATGTCGATGCTGATGGCCTCCACGGCGGCTTTCTTCACTTTTTACCCCGATTCGCAGGACTACACCGATCTGGCATCGCGGGCGCTCAACATCGCCCGGCTCATCGGCAAAATGCCGACGCTGGCCGCTTTCTGCTACCGCAAGGGAAAGGCCAAGCCCTATGTCGATCCAGACGACTCCTACGGCTACTGCCACAATTTCCTGGCCATGCTCTTCAAGCAGGCCGAGCGCAAATACGCCGCCGACCCCAGGCTGATCCGGGCGATGGAAGTGCTTTTCATCTTGCACGCCGACCACGAACAGAATTGCTCCACCAATGCCGTGCGTTCAGTCGCCAGTTCTGGCAACGATCTTTACACCTGTGTATCCGCTGGAGTCGGCGCTCTGCACGGCCCATTGCACGGCGGGGCGAACGAGGCCGTGCTGAAGATGCTGCGTGAAATTGGATCACCCGACCAGATTCCGGAATTTGTCGCCGCCGTAAAGCGCGGCGAGCGGCGGATGATGGGCTTCGGCCATCGCGTCTATAAAAATTACGATCCTCGGGCCAAAATCATCCGCAAGGCCGTTGCGGACGTATTCGACATCACCGGCGTCAACCCGCTGCTGCGGGTGGCGCAGGAATTGGAGAAGATCGCGCTCAATGACGAATACTTCGCCTCCCGCAAGCTCTACCCCAACGTGGACTTCTACTCAGGTCTCATTTACGAGGCGCTGGGTTTCCCTCCCCAGATGTTCACCGTGCTCTTCGCCATCCCGCGCACAGCGGGCTGGCTCGCCCAGTATCAAGAGTGCGTCACCGATCCGGAGTTGCGGATCGCCCGTCCGAAACAGATTTACACCGGCGCCGGACACCGTTCCTACGTCCCGATCGCGGAGCGCGGATAGGTGTTCGCGCTGGGTTGCCGCTGTGATGTGGCCTGGTGTGGTGGGGTTGTAAGCGGTGCCGGGTGCCGTTCCTGCGTTCTGGTCGTGGGTCGCAGATAGGTGTTCGCCGTTGGGTTGCCGCTGTGGTGTGGCCTGGTTTGGTGGGGTTGCGAGTGGTGTGGGGTGTTGTTGCTGTGTTCTGGTCGCGGGGTGCGGGTAGGTGTTCGCGCTGGGTTGTCGCTGTGGTGGGGTTGCGAGTGGTGCAGCTTCGCAGGTCAGATGTGCCGCTGCCCCGCAGGGCTTGGGCTGGGATGTTTGCGCAGCCCAGACGGGCATCATGGGGTTGGGTTGGTGGGACAGCGTCCCCAGCGCTGGATTTTGGACAAGATGACATCTCATTCCATGTGTCTAGTTGCACGGTTCGCGGGCGAGATGACAAGGTTGTCTCCATGAGTTCAAAGCTGAGCAGTACCCAGGTTTCTAGTCCCGATCAAGTACGCAATGTAGTGCTGATCGGAAATGCGGGGAGCGGTAAGACCTCCCTGTTCGAGCAGTTGCTCAAAGCCCGTGTCGCGGGTTATCGCGGCGAGAAAGACGATCCCGAACGTGCCGCCCAGCTCTATCTGGCCTCGTTCATCAATGAGTCGGTGGTCGTCAACCTGCTGGACGCCCCCGGCCATCCAGACTTCGTTGGCGAGTTGCGCGCTGGCATCCGCGCCGCCGATGCGGCGATCTTCGTGGTGTCCGCCGCCGACGGCATCGACGGCATGGCGCAGTCCCTTTGGGACGAATGCGAGAACGCCAAGCTGCCGCGCATCATCGCGCTGACCAAGCTCGACGCCGGACACGCTGATTTCGACAGCTCGGTCTCGACAGCCCAAGAGGCTTTCGGGTCGATGGTGCTGCCCACCCATGTGCCGACGCTGGCTGCCAGCGGCGAGATCGCCGGAAACATCGGCCTCATCTCACTGGAAGAGCACGACTACTCCTCCGGCTCGATGAAGACGATGCCGGTGACCGCTGAGGACTCCCAAGTCGAGGCCTATCGCGGCCCGCTGATCGAGGGGCTGATCCAAGAGGCTGAGGACGACTCCCTGATGGAGCGCTACCTCGAAGGCGAGGAATTGGACGCCGACTACCTGCTGGACGACTTGATGAAGGCAGTGGCCACCGCAAATCTCTATCCGCTGCTCCCCGTCTCTTCGGCGACCGGTGTGGGCGTGGAGGAATTGCTCTCGCTGATCGAGCACGGTTTCCCAACGCCGAGTTCCCATCCGAATCCGGAGGCGGACTCCCTCGGCGGCGATCCGCTGCCGCTGCCCGTCACCGATCCGGCTGCGCCGCTGGTGGCCCAAGTGATCCGCACCACCACCGATCCCTTCGCGGGGAGGTTGTCGATGGTGCGCGTCTTCGCGGGCACTCTCAAAGTGGACGACGTGGTGCATGTCTCGGGACGCCATCCCGAGTCTGCGGGCAAGGAAGACGCCGCCCATTCCGATCACGATTCCGATGAGCGGATCGGGGGCATCCAAGGTGCTGTGGGCGCGGAGTTGAAGCCCAGGCCATCGGCCATCGCCGGTGAGATCGTGCTGATCCCCAAGCTGAATTCCGCCGAGACCGGCGACACCCTTTCAGCGAAGGAACGTCCGGCGGTGGTGAGCAGGTGGTCGCTGCCCGATCCGTTGCTGCCGTTGGCGGTGCGGGCCGCAACCCGGAATGACGAGGACAAATTCTCCGGCGCTTTGCAGCGCCTCGCCGTCGAGGATTCGACAGTGCGGGTGGAGCGTTCCGGTGGCGACCAATTGGTGATTTGGACGACGGGGCAGGCCCATGCCGATCTGTTGCTCAACCGGCTCACCGACCGCTACGGGGTCAAGGTGGAGCAGGAAGAGATTCGCATCCCGCTGCGGGAGACGTTCATCGGCAAGGCGACAGCCGAAGGCCGGCATGTCAAGCAGTCCGGCGGACACGGCCAGTATGCCAAGTGCAATATCGAGGTGGAGCCGTTGCCGCGTGGCGAGGGCTTTGAATTCGTGGACAAAGTGGTCGGTGGGTCGGTGCCCAGGCAATTCATCCCCAGCGTGGAGAAGGGCGTACGCGCCCAGTTGGAGAAGGGCGTAATCGCCGGTTATCCGATGGTGGACGTCCGGGTCACCCTTTTCGACGGCAAAGCCCACTCGGTGGACTCCTCCGACATGGCGTTCCAGTTGGCAGGCCAGCTTGCGATCAAGGAAGCCGCCAAACCAACGGTCACCGCGCTGCTCGAACCTGTCGATCTGGTCACCGTCACTGTGGGCGAGGAATACCTCGGGCCAGTGATGACCGACCTCTCCGGACGGCGCGGGCAATTGCTCGGCTCTGACTCGGTTAACCGCAAAGCGGTGATCCGGGCAGTGGTTCCGCAGCTGGAATTGGCCCGTTACGCCATCGACCTGCGCGGAATCGCCCACGGCTCGGGCACTTTCACCCGTGAGTTCCACGGCTACGAATTGCTTCCGGCGCATTTGACAGACAAGTTCCTCACCAAGAACTGAGTCCCGCCTGGCGTGTGGCAGCAGTCCGCTGGCGCGATTTGGCTGCGCGAAAGCCCCTCTTTCGCTTTGCCGCGCCGCGCCACACCATTCAGTCAGGATGGGACAAACCCCGACCCAGGTGGCTTCGGGGGCGCTTGATTTGCTGGCCGCTGGGCTTTGGCTTCGAGTTTGTCCCGTGCTCGGCTCGCAGCGGTAATGGAAGTGGGACAGACCCGAACCCGGCTATCACTTGGCGCTGCTGACACCCTGCCGCACGCCGGGCTCGCCGCGAGTTTGTCCCATTTTGCCGTGAGGCTGTGGTTGTGGGTGGGGTGGCGGCATGGGGACAACGGGCGCAGCGGGGCGACTGGTGTGGGCGGCTGGTGTGGAGGGGCTGTCAGAGGCGGCTTCTCGTGTGTTCCAAGTGGGACAAATTCGTGGTCAGCCATCACTTGGCGCTGCCAGCGCCCCGCCGCATGCCGGGCTCGCCGCGAGTTTGTCCCACTTTGCC
>JAIRXX010000074.1 GCA_031268065.1 Propionibacteriaceae bacterium | reverse complement strand
GACGATCCCTCCTGGCGAACTGCCTAGCGTCAGCCAGCTGTGGCGCATCTCGTTTGGCATGGATTGCCGCCATCCCGATCTGCGACCACGATCCGAGGACGCAACCTGCCCCAGTGAGCAAGTCGGCATCACAGTGAACAAGAAGGGTGATCCCGACGGCGAACCTAGAGATTTGGGCGCACCCGGGTCAGCCCCACGCACGCAAGGGTGATCCCGCCCCCGCGACAAGCTCCACAGACTTGGACGAGTCGGCCCCACGCGCGCAAGGGTGGTCCCCGCTCGTTGACTGCATCGCCCGCGAGACCTACGGGCTTGGATACCAGTTCGGAGAACTCCGCCGCGACCTGGGCAGGCCCCAAGCCCAATTCCTCAAACACTTCGACAAGCAAGTAAGTAACTAGGGGTTGACTTGATTAGTCAATAGGGGTAGACTTACCGTTGTGAAACAGGTTGAACTCATCAAGCGGATCAACAAGATCGCCAAAACTAAGCAACAGACGGCGGTTTTCACTGAGGGCGCGAGCCACACTCACATCAAGCTCGGCGACAAGCAGACCACATTGCCGCGCCATAGCGAGATCAACGAGTTCACCGCCCGTGGCATCTTGAAGTATTTGGAGGAGAAATGAAAGTCACAGCACGAGCGACCCGCAGCGGCGGTTGGTGGGCAATCGAAGTGCCAGAAATCCCCGGCCTGTTCACCCAGGCCCGCCGCCTAGACCAGGTAGCCGAGATGGTCACCGACGCCGCGTCGATGCTTGGCCACCACCAGGTGGAGGTCACCGTCGAACCCCAACTCTCCACCGCAGACACGCAAGCGATCACCGCTGCGAAAACCCGCCGCGCCCAACTACAAGCCGCCGAAGCGGCAGCTGCGGCAGCCTCCAGAACAGCCGTATCACGACTACGGGCAGAGGGCCTGCCAGTCCGCGACGTCGCAATCCTAATAGGCGTCAGCCCTCAACGAGTCTCCGCACTCACCTAGGCCGAAGCCCCGCACAGCCGATCCAGTCTGTCTCCCGAAGGGTGCCATCCATCCGCATCCGCATCGAGCGCAACTCCCAATGGGACTAGGCGGTCGCCTCGACCCCGCGCCGCAGCCCGGCGTCCGGCGGCGCGGGGTCGCTGAGTAGTCGCCGCGCGCGCGTGGCCGAGCAGCCGCTGCGCCGAAATCAAGTTCCGCTCAGCACCGTAAGCGGCCGTGGCGAACCGATGCTGCAAAGTGTGCAGAGTCCAATCCCGCCCAGCGCTGCTGAGGCGAATCCCCCTAACACGGGCAGGATACCGGTTAGGCAAGCTTTACCGGATAGTCTGAGAATGCCCGGTTGGTGGCCAGCAGCGTCAGGTCTTCGGCTATGGCTTGCGCGATCAGCATTCTGTCAAATGGGTCTCTGTGGTGCAGTGGCAATTCCGACAGCGCGTCTGCATGTGTGGCGCTGAACGGCAGCTCTGCCGCTCCGGACTCAGCGATGGCTGAAGCCAGCGAGGTCGGCAAGGGGGCGAGCCTGCCAATGGCCGATTTAACGGCCAATTCGGCGGCGCTGATCGATGAGATGAAAATCTGGTTGGACGGGTTGGTTATGATCGCGGCGTATTTCTCCGGCAACCTAGGTGAGTCAGCAAACCACCAGATGACAATGTTGGTGTCGAGCAGCGCCCTCATTCGCCGTACCAGTCCCGCTGGTCCGCTGCGGTGAATTCGTCCCAGCCTTCTGGCGTTTCCCAGCTCTTCCACCCTGCTGGCCTGCGCCTGGCGGCAGCCGCTGGCACAAGCTGGGCGACCGGGCGTCCGTGGCGGGTGATGGTGATCTCGCCACCTTCACGTTCCAGGTCAACGATCAGCGCCGAGAGATGGCTTTTGGCGTCATAAATACTGACCGACTTTGTTACCGGCATCTCAAGATAGTAACAAGTCTGGTCAGGTCTAGTCAAAAATTGCACTGCGTTGGCTTCGTTTCCCATAACTGGAACAACACGTCTATCCCACGACGCTAAATATGGTGGGCAGAGAAACGCCCCGGCGCGGCAACCGCTTTCACGGCCTCGTCCGGGGCTCACACTCGGACTATACCTGATGGGAGAGCAGTGCCACAAGCAAACGGAGCCATCCAGCCTCAGTCGAAGACGCCCGCGCCCATTGATGCCCTCTCGCTGCCAGGCCTGTTCTCCAGCGACCGGTTCGACGCCTATTTGGCCGCCACCAGCCAGAATCAGAGCCGGGCTGCCCGCTTGTACGGATGGAACGTGGCGGTGTCGAACGCGTTGTGGGGCGACTTCGCCATCATGGAGATCTGTCTGCGCAACGCCCTCCATGTTTGCCTTTCTGCCTACGCTGGGCGGGATGATTGGTGGAACGCGGTCCCTCTCCACGCATTGGAGGTCAGCAAGATCAATGAGGCGATAAGGGCGGCAAGAGCAAAACCGGGGCATGCCAGGCCGACTGCCGGGGATGTGGTCGCAGAGTTGACGCTCGGCTTCTGGACTGGGTTGCTGGTCAACAAGTACCACCAGCGACTGTGGGTGCCCGCCCTCAGCAGCGCATTCCCGCACCTGACGACGACCAGACGGGAGTAGCATCGTAAATTGGAGCGGCTTCGCAAGTTGAGGAACAGATTGGCGCACGTGCTAACCCTTGGATGCCCGTGCTGTCATTCAAGAATCAGTCATGATTGGATTGGGCCTTGCTCTCGTCGTGGATCTTGGACGTGAGATAAACGAGGGGTCGACCGCGAGCCATCGGCCGCAGCCTCTCTTATGGTGCTCGTGGTGGACGCGGTGATGGCCTAGGCCGAAAGGTCACCCGGATGAGGACTTGCGACGGCGATGCCGAGGCGTCTGGCGGCTGTTGTCATGCGTTTGTCGTAGGTAACCAATTCATCCAAGAAGGAGCCGAGGCTGAGCGCTGCGGCTATGTGGATGGCGTCCAAAGTGCGGAGAATGTGCGGGTCGAGGCTCGCGGCGGTGTCCAGCACCGAGTCGTCCAAGCCAATCAGGTCGAGAGATGCCAGCACGGCCCTGGCGTTCGTTTTCACTTCCGTTGGCTCAGCTCTGACGGCTCGCATCAGCTCAGTTCGAGCGAGGGCGCTGCTGGTGGGGTTGGGGTGGGTGGCCCAGTAAATGCCCAGCGCATCGCTTTCTGTTTCGGCTACAGCGAGCTTCACCAGCGCAGAGGTGTCGTAGTACGCGACCATTAGTAGCGTTCCGCGTCCCTCATGGCATCCAACTGGGCCGAAACATCACCGACAGCCTTCACAGGTGGGGGGAGTAGGCGGTGGTCGCGGGACGCCGGGGTGATTTTGCCTGCGGCGATCATCTGCTCTCGGTGCGTCGGCGCGGCAGGTATTATCTGCGCGACGGCTGCGCCCCGCTCGGTTATCAGCACTATCTCTCCGCCTTTCGCGGCTGCGATAGCGGACGTAGGGTTCTGCCGGAGTTCACGTATGCCAACAACTCTCATGGTCTACATTGTAGAATGTGCGCATGAGGCACTTCAACCTCCCGGCGCATCTCTTTCGCTCCTTGGCCCGCCAGCCGCCGCAGTCCTCACGAAGTGGGGGGGGGGCACCATTTGGCTCCAACTTCGCCGTTCGCTGAGCAATGAACGGCGAAATTCGGTCCTGGCTAGGCCTTGCGTTTGCGCACGAAGTCCGCTCGTCAATGTCCTGGCGGGTGCTCTGGCCGAACCGTGCCTCTGCACTTCGCAAGCGATCCGTGCTGGGCCGGGCGTTCGGAGTGTCGTCGTGGTCCGGTCTGGGCTTGGAGCGCTCAGGGAGCTCAGATCCTTTCTGCAGCGGGAGGCGTTTCCTTTCTGCAATGATCGGCGAACTCGCGGGTTTTGCAGAAAGGTCATTCGCTTCATGACAAGCCAAGACAGCCTTGAAGGGGTGCCAGATCCTTTCTGCAACCAGCACGGAACTCGCGGGTTTTGCAGAAAGGTCCGGAGGGGTCACTCGGGCGGGTCGGCCAGCGTCCAGACGGGGTTGGTGCGGGTGCCGGTGTTGCGGATGTGGCCGTCGCGGCGCAGCTTGGTCAACAGGTTCGCGATCTTGCGGGTCTTCTCGTCCGGGTCGAGGGAGTCGGCCAGTTTGCCACGCAGCAGGTCGTCGATGTCCTGGCGGGTGCCTTGCCCGAACTGGTCGAGGTAGTCCACGATCAGCCGCAGATAGTGCAGGTCGTCCTGGCCGCGCGCGTGGATGTACCCAGACCTGGTCGACGTGGCGTCGGCCACCAGGGCGGCGACCCGCATGTGCGGGCGTCGACCCTCGACCAATTTCGCCCGCCGCAGCCTCTTGACCATGTCGTCTGGGATCGGCAGGCCCTTCTGCACCCGGTCCAAGGCCAGCACATCGGTCAGGGGAAGGTCGCCGCGCTGCATCAGCAGGTTCGTGTACGCCTCGTCGACGACCGCACCGTGGATGGTCACCTTGACCCGGTTCGGCTCAGACAAGTCGTAGTCGGGCATCGGCAGGAACCGGCGCATCTGCCGCTGGTGCATGTCCAGGATGCCGAACCCCATCGTGTCGATCATGCCGAACTCGGCCATCGCCTGCGCCAACGTCTGGTTCCGGTACCGGATCGGCGACCGCTGCCCGGCCGCGTACTCGCCCGGCTGCCCATCGAAGAACCCGCCCTCGTTGGTCACCACCAGACGGTCAGGGAACTCCTGCACCAACACCCTCCCGGCGCGGCTGGCGTCCTGATGAGCGACCGCGTTGTGGATCGCCTCCAAGACGATCCGCTCGTCGTACTTCGGCACCTCGACCTGCATCAGCGTGCCCGGCTGCACCAGCCGCAACGGCGTGTTCCTGATCCGCCGGTACAACCACGTCGTCGTCAACAAGAATGGCGGGCCAAAATGCTCATACGCGCGGCTCTCCCCATACAAACCCCACGTCAACTGCGCCGGATGTGGCGACAACAACAGCGCCGACTCCGGCCTGCCTAACAGCAGCAACGCGGCCCGGTTGAGCTGCCCGCCTCTCGTCAGCCTGGCACGGTCGGTGAACACTTCGACTGGCCAGCCCATCACCTCGGCCTCGTCGAACCGGTGACGGTACTTCAACGCGAACGCCGCCCTAGCCTGCGTCAGTGCTTCCGGGTCCAGATCATCGAACGTCGCATCCGGCACCGGCACCGCCGACCAATCCGACCCCAAGCCCTGGCTGCGAATCGTGTCCAACTTGTCTAGGCCGAGCGACACCAGCGACTCCCCGGCGCGGGCGTAGTAGTGGCCGTTCCACGCAATCGGGATGCCCTGCGGGGCGGGCGGGATCCCGAAGAACAGCACCCGCCCGTCTGGATGGTCGAACACATGGATGTCGCGGAACGTGACGCTCGGCTCGGTGTTCTGCGTGATCTGCCACTTCAAACCGTTTTGGCGATCAAGCTCAGGGCGGTAGTCGGTGCCGACCACCAGTCGGGTCTTGTCGTCAATGCCGAACACCAGCCAGGCCGTGTCCGCGCCGCGCAGGTTCGCCTCATTCGACAGCGCCGAGAAGTACTCGCCGATCCTGCCGGTCTTGTAGTCGCGGCTCGCTTCCTTGAACTCGACAGTCTCCCGCTCGCCGCCCGCGATCAGGCGGTCCAGTAGGGCTTGCATCTCCTGCTCGGTCACCGTCGCACCGTCCTTTCCGTCGCGCACCAGTTTACGGTGGGCCTCCGACAATTCCGGAGACTAGAAGACTCTTGATCGGGACTGTCGGAATAACGGTGTAGGTGGCCCTGTCGCCCGTGTGGCGGGCGGGAAGGGTCTGTGGTGGCCATTCCCATCAAGGCGAGGGTTTGGCGAGGGCATTGTTGCAGGATGCGATCCGGCGAATCATCGGCATCTCGCTCACACTGGGGGCAGAGGCGATTCTTGTTCATGCAATTGATGTCGACGCGATGATTGAGCGGGAGCAGGGTGCTAGCATTGATGCTGTCATATGCGCTGTCAGGAGGTGTTGATGTCGACTCTGACCGTGAGGAATCTTGAGACTGACGTGTACGAGGATCTGAAGGTGCTCGCCTCTGCCAGGCATGCGTCGATGGAGGCGGAAGCACGCGATATCCTCAGCGAAGGCGTCAAAAGGCGCCGCCGCTGGCTTGGCGCCAAGTTGGCTGACCTGTCCGGCAATCCTGCTTTGGCCGGGATCGAGGCACCGCTGGATCGCTCCGTTGACCTGCCACGGGACTTTAGCTTCTGATGGGTCTGCTACTTGACACCATGGTGGCCTCCGAGCTGCGCAAGGCTCGGCATCGCTCCACTGATCCCAATTTTGCGGCTTGGTCCGAGTCGGTGAGGCTGGATGATGCCTATTTGAGCGTGGTCACCGTGTATGAGATGGAGCGCGGCGTGCTCCTCATCAAGCGCAAAGATCCAGCCTCCGCCGCAATCTACCGGACATGGTTGGATGACCTCGAAGACGCCTTCCGGGGGCGCATTCTCCAGTTGACGATTCAGTCGGCAAAATTCTCCGCCGCGTTCCAAGTGCCAGTCACCGCGCCTTTCGCTGATTCTCTAATAGCTGGAATCGCCAAAGAGAACGACCTGACCATCGCCACCAGAAACACCGCCGACTTCGCCCGCTTTCAAGTGCCGCTGCTCAACCCTTGGGAGCCAGCGTAGCCATCCGGATCGGGCGACATGTGTTGGCCTCCTGGGTGTACATTGAACGAGTGAGCCCCGGACGGGGCCGCCGTAAGGCGGTCGGCACGCCGGGGCACTGAACTTTCTCCGGCGAACCCATTGTAAGGTGCAGCGCTCTGCGTCCTTGTCCAAGCTCATCTCTGGGTCTTCGCCCTTCGCTTTCAGTTTTCGGGTTTCGGCCTGAGCGCAAAGTCTGCGTAGGGGTTTCGGGCTGGTTTGCCGCGTAGTTTGGTACGGCGTTCCTTTAAAACCCTGGTGGGTTACAGGCGTATGTCACTCGATGGGGTTGGCGAGAGTCCACACGTAGTGGGCACTAGTGCCAGTGTTGCGTGTGCGCCAAGCGCCTCATCCTATTTGCAAGCGCCCGGTTTCG
>JAIRXX010000221.1 GCA_031268065.1 Propionibacteriaceae bacterium | reverse complement strand
TGCCCAGGGCGCAAGCCACCGAGCCGCCCGGAGCAGGCGTGGCACAACTTCCCCCATTGCTGAGGGTGACGCCGGTGGCCACGTAGAAGTCTGGGAGCGGATCGGTGACGACCACATTGTTAGCCTGGTTCGGGCCGAGATTGGTGACCTTCAGCGTGGTGGTTCCGGCTTGCCCGGAGACCGCTGGACTGGGGGTCATTGACTTTTCAACCGCGACATCTGCCATCAGGCTCACCGCCACGCTGGCTTGCGGCGGGTCGTAGCTCGCGGCGACCTTGGCGTCCTCGGCGGTGTAATTCAGATGGCCGACGTTGGTGATGGTGCTCCCACCGGCTTCCCCATCGACTTTCACTTGGAATTGCAGATCGGAGCGATCACCGATGGCCAGCCGTCCACCCGGCTTGCAATCTGCCGCCGCGCCACAGCCCAGCCGCATTCTCACGGTACGCGAGGCAGTGTCGTATTCGCCCTGGTCGCCATCAGCCGCGTCAGAGATGCTCTTGGGGGTGCTCATGCCGGGCTGGCTCAGCAGCACCATTGATCCGGGTACATAGCTGACACCGGCAGGCAGCGGATCGTACATGTTGACATCGACGGCGGCGTCCTGCCCGGTGTTGGGGAAGCTGAGCGTGTATTGCAGGATGTCACCCGGCTTGGTGTCTCCGCTGCCCGAGGTCAAATTGGTGACGGTCTTGACGGAAGGGGTGAAATCGGGGGAAAACAGATTGATGGCTATCGCCATCACGCCCGGATAGTAGACGTCGCCGTTGGAGGAGAAGGTGAAGGTGGCGCTGGTGTCCCCGTTATCAATCGTCCCAGATGCGCCGAGATTCTTGATGTCGAACCCGAGCATATTGCGGTCGGCGGGATTGCGGGTCGCCACCGAGGCGCCGTTGAGGTCATTCATCGAGTCGAAGAAATTAGAGCCGGGCGATGCCGCCGTAGCCAACTGGGTGTTGTTCAGCCGGGTGTAGTCGCCGGTCTGGGAGAGATCGCCCTCGTAGGCGACCATTGAGAGTTGCACGTCCACCGCGCCATAGTGCGGAGCGGTGAAGCCGGAGACGGTGATGGTTTGCGGAGCGCCAGAGCCGACGACATTGAAGCCGTCAAAGACCGTCAGATTGCGCAGCGGCATCCCCGGAGCGGAGTAAACCACAGTCATCGCCCAGCCGGCGTAGCGGTCGGCCCCGGTGCCAGCCTGCACATCGGCGCCCCAATAGCTGCCGTTCCCGGCAGACTGCACAATCGATGTGACATCGTAGAAGCCCTCATAGGCGTTATAGGAATTCGTGTACTGGGCGATCAAGACGCCGGTGAGCGTCTGGTAGGCAGTGCCGCCGGGGGCCTTGAATTTGATCTGCTTCGCATTCGCGGAGTTGGAGGCGTTGACGCCGGAAGTCCCTTTGTCCAAACGTGCGCCCCAATAAAGCCCGGCGAAAAGCACTTGGGAGCCAGCAGGCAAGTTGAGATCGGAGGAGGACGAGTTAAACGTAGCTGCGTCCGAATCGCTGTCCAGCATAGCCATGACGAAAGAGTTGTTGTCATAGGCCCCGCCAGTCTTGGCTTTGGCGCAGTTGGTCCCCGAATTGCAAGTCAGCAGATTGTTGCCGACCGTCAGCACCGCCCCGCTAGCGTTCGCAACGAAGCGCGCCACGAAAGGCGCGGTGTTGGCCGCATGGGCGGTCGGCACGGCCACCCACTGCCCCAGTGAAAGCGCCACCAAGGCCATTACAGACAATGCAGCTATTAGCCGTCGTACTTTAGGCATCTTATCCCCTCGATACCGACGACGAGGACCAGCCCCCGTCCCCAGTGGGGTTATTCTATCCCGAATAGGGCATTTTTAGCCTCTCTGCACATTTTGGACCCGGATATTGGTCGCAGCCAGGCCCGCGCGGGGGCAAATTGGATGTCGGCTCCGATTAGGGGCGGAAAACGCTGAGCACCCGATATCCCTTGGCCGAAGCCGAACGCTCAGCTAGCCAACCCTGGGTGACAAGCCATTTCTGCAAGGAATCGGCGCCCAAGTTCTTGCTGACCACCAGCCGGGCGACTCCGTGCTCAGTGAGGCGTCCCAGCCAAGTGAGCAGCAATTCGCGCAGCGCGGCCTTGCCGATGCGGATCGGCGGATTCGACCAAATCTCGTCGTAGCGGATGGCGGGATCGGCCTGGTCGGGCAGCAATGGGTGTACCCGGTCAGCCACCAGATGCCTGGCGGCGTTGGCTGCGCACAGGGCGAGTGCGCGTTCGTTCACATCTACGGCGTCCACTTCGGCAGTGGGGACACCAACGGCGAGCGCGGTGGCGATCACCCCGTAGCCGCAGCCAAGGTCGAGGAAGCGCGGCGGCCCGGGCGCTTGGCCCAAGCTGGGCGGAACGCACTCCCGGAGCAACACGGCTGTGCCCGGATCGAGCCGGTCGGCGGAGAAGACGCCAGCGGCGGTTTCAAAATCCCAATCGGTGTCCCAGAAGCGCATCGCGACCACTCGCCTGCGCTCGGGACCGCCCGGAGTGATGAAATAGTGGCCGCCCGGCGCCTTGTCGGATGGCGCCTCGCCAGCGGATTGTGACATACGGTCAACCGCCAATCTCGCGCACGTTGCGCGCCTGTTCTGCCCTGGCGGCCAATTCGCCTGCTGGCGGGTAGCCCACCTCTTCCAGGGTGAGGCCTTTGGCGGGCATCACCGGGATTTCCCCGCAGCGCTCACCGCGCCCGAGCATTGCCGCCAGCCACTCGGCGTCCCGCCTCCGGTTGCCGACCTCCAGCAGGGCACCGACCAGGGAACGCACCATCGAATGCGCGAAAGCGTCAGCCCGCACGTCCACTTCGATCAATTCGGCCACCCTGCGCACTTCCAGCAACCGCAGCTCGCGTATGGTGGTCGCGCCCTCGCGGGGCTTGCAGAAGGCGGCGAAATCATGCAGCCCGATCAACTGCTGAGCCGCCGCGTTGGCCGCTTCCACATCGATGGCAGAACGCAGCTTGACCACCTGGTTTCGGGCCAACGGCTCAAGCAGCCCGTCGCAGAGCCGGTAGACATAGCGCCGCCAACTCGCTGAGAAACGGGCGTCAAACCCCGCCGGGGCGACGCTCAGGCGGCGTACGATCACGTCTTCTGGCAATACCCTGCCCAGCCGGGAGCACAGCGATGGCCCGTCACCAGCTGGGATCAACTCAGCCAACGGCGCCGACGTGTCGAAATGGGCCACCTGCCCACGGGCATGAACCCCGGCGTCGGTGCGCCCGGCCACTGTAAGCGTGATCGGTTCAGCAAGCAGACGGCTCAGCCAAAGCTCCAATTCCCCCTGCACCGTGCGCAAACCGCTCTGCACCGCCCA
>JAIRXX010000297.1 GCA_031268065.1 Propionibacteriaceae bacterium | reverse complement strand
TCTCCTTACACACCAACAAATCCTGGCAACTGGCAAGCACAGTACCCTTCGCCTCCACACTGGACTTCACAGTCCACCGCTTCCAAGTCACACTCGGGGTTGGATAACCAGACGCCGCGACCGACAACTCCGCCTCAGTCCCCATCAAAACAACCTGCCCATCCACCGGCTGCCGGGTCACCACCGGCGCAGAAACCGGCGGCTCAGTAATAATGCTGGCCTCGTCGGAGACGACGACCTGGCCCAGGGAGTCGGTGACGGTCACCCGATAACCACCTGCCGTAGCCGGAAGCGCGACGGACAGTGTTGGCTCAATCTTCTGCATAATCTTGCCCCACACCCCAGTGCTGAGATTCCGCTCAGACCACTGATAGCTGAACGGCCCCACCCCGCCGGACACACTCACCGAGAACTCCGCCTCGGTAATCTCGTCAGTAGCGATCACCGACTGTGGTTGTTGGGTGATTGTCAGAGGGACGGTCTGGGCCGGAAGCACCGTCAAAACCGCCGCCGGGGAAGTCTTGGACACCGGCTCGCCCGTCACCGGATGCGCACTAGAGATCACCACCCGATACTGCGAGCCGTCCAACGACGACGCCACACCATCCAACCGCAACACATCACCAGTCGCGCCAGCCACATCACCCCAGGAAACGCCCGCGTCACCAGAAACCTGCCACTGATACCCAAGCGCCGGCATAGACGAAAGATTCGCCACAGCCTCCACCGAGAAGACCGCCGAACCGCCCTCCGGCACCGCCTGAGAACTAGGCAGCCACAGCGTCTTAATAGCCGGGAACACCCACTCAACCGACACAACCTCAGTCTGAGCCTTGCCCTCACTATTGGCAAACTCCGCGTAATAATAGTAAATCTGGTCACGCGCGGTATCAGTGACCTCCCCGCACACCAACAAATCCTGGCAACCGGCAAGAACAGTGCCATTGACCGCCACCTTCGCCTTAACCGGACCACGCCTCCAAGTCACAGTCGGAGTCGGATAACCAGACGCCCCAACCGACAACTCCGCCTCAGTCCCCATCAAAACAACCTGCCCATCAACCGGCTGCAGCGTCACAACAGGCGCAGAAACCGGCGGCTCCCCGTCCTCCGCAGCCGCAGGAGCGGCACCCCACGAAAGCGTCAACAAGGCAGCCAACACCGCCACCAGCGCTGAGCGGAACACCCGCTGCGAACCAGCACGCACGCCAACCAAACTGGACTTGAGCCGCATCGCCATGACAGAGACCTTTCTCGGGGAGAAACAGACATGTCACTCACATCTGATGTAAGTTAGGTTAGGCATACCTAAATGTGATGTCAAGCTAAAGCCAAGCCGCCTGCCGGTCCGGCTACCACATCCCGAGACGGATCGGTCGGAACACTTCAGACCCACTTCCGCATTGGACAGGGCAATATAGAAAGGTTAGCCTTGCCTTAATTACATCTGATCTAAAAACTGACTTGAGAACAGGGAGCACAATGCCGGTAAGAGCCATCACACGACGCTTCGGCCACCTTGCATCCTGGCGCAAACTGGGTTGGGCCAAAGGTGGGCGTGCGCCATCGGGCAAGCGCATTGGAGCCATTGGGCAGTTGGCAGCCAGAGCGCTCCTCGCTGCCCTCGTCGGCCTCGCCATCACCGGCAACGCGCTGGTATTCGCGGCCAGTCCAGCGGCGGCAGACGAGCCTGAGCCAGCAGCGACAGCCGAACAAGAGCCAGCTGCCAAACAGGAGCCTGCTGCCAAACAGAAACAGTCCGACCAGGCCGAGCCAGCGCCCGCCCAGAGCCAGACCGAAGAGCCAGCGCGGACGCCTCCGGCTGACCCCGCCCCGGCGAAGACGCCGGACGAGGCGGATGAAGCAGTCGAGGCAAAAACGGAGAAGGGCAAAGCCGAAGAGCAGCAGGACTCACCTTCAGCATCGGACCCGTTTCCAGCTTCGGACACCGACCCAGCTCCAGCCGACCCTGCCCAGACGACCGGCGTCGAGCAGGAACCCCAGCCGCTCCCCGACGTCCAATCCAGCTTCAGCGCGGCAGTAGCCCAAGACCATGTGACACTGAGCGCACCCGCGACAGTCACCCAAGGCGCGGATATCACCATCTCCGGCACCGGCTGGAAGACCGCCGACGGGTCTCGTGGCTCGGTGATCGCCATCAAGCTCGATGACGGGGCGGTTTCCGGCAAAGAAAAGGCAATCAACCCCGAAACCGGGCTGGCACAGGACAACCTCACCATCTACGCGATCACCGCAGCCAACGAAAACGGCGAGTGGACGGCGACCATCCCCTACCCCACCCTTGCCAATTCCAACGCCACTTGGGCACCGGGGGAAACGCACAACGTCCGACTGCTGACCGGGAGCCTGCTGGATGGAGACGTCATTCGGAGCGAGGCGGCCACGGTCACCGTGGTGGCTCTAGCTGAGCCGGATTGCGATCCGGACCAATTCAGCGTTACCCATGTGGCGGCGGGCCAGACCGCCACAGCTTGTGTGCAGAAAAACGTGGCCAGCGCCGGATCGATCACCATCACCGGAAGCGGTTGGCTGACCACCGACCGAAGTGCCGGGTCCACCGTTGTGTTGAAGCTGAACAGCCGCACCTCGCCGAGCGCTCCAGATTTCCAATTCGTCCACACCGGGCAAGGTGACTCCATCATCGCCCATCCCGCCAATGGGACTCCAGACCCGACTATCTGGGCGCTGGTCCACGCCGACGCCGAAGGCCGTTTCTCCACAACCATCCCGATGCCCGGCCCAGGCAATTCGCCCAGCCACATCGGAGCAGACGGCGCGTTGGCACCAGGGCGGAAATTGGTCGTCCACTTCCAATCCGGGCTGCTCGCCGCCGACACCCAGCACACAATGGATTCCGATCCGCTGATCATAAACGGAGTGGCGTATCCGGGAGACCAATCGGCGCCAGGATCGGCCTGTGTCGCCACCGGGCCTACGCAGGCATCCATCGTCTACCCGGCGGGCCAACTCCCCAATCCGACCACCGGCCCGGTCTTCTCCTACGGAGATAAGGTCCAGTTGCGCGGCTCCGGCTGGTGCGCGAGCGATCCGCTTGATGGTGGCTCCATCATCGCCGTCAAGATTGACGACGGCGCTTACAGCCATCTGCCCGGCGAATTGGCCCACTCTAATCCGCAGGTGTGGTCGCTGATCGAAGTGGACAGCGCGGACGGGTCGTTCACCGGCGAGGTGCGGCTGCCGCTGGCCGGAGATCTTCCGGGCGGGTCCGTTCCAGCGCTGGCCGAAGGCGTTCACAGCTTGCGGCTGCTGACCGGATCGATCAAAGCTGGAGACGTCATCCGCACCATCGAAGTCGGCCCGCTGACTGTGGGCGGCTACCGGCCCAACGGCGTGCCGAATCCGGTTGAGGCCACCGAGCGCTTGACCGACGCTGCCCGTGGCGGGTTGGCCGTCACCCAAACCGCCAACGGCGTCACCGTCGTCGTGCCAGACGCCGCCGCCGGAGACTGGGTATTCCTGACCGTTTACACCGCAGATGGCTCGGTGCGCTATCCGTGGGAGGCGACTTGGTTCCAGACCGACGCGGCAGGCCAGTTCGCCGCGAGCCTCACCGGTGTGACGCTTCCGCCCGGAGCGCTCAAACTCGCCGCCCAAGCTCCAGATTCGTCGCTGCTCGGCTGGGCGGAAATCGACGGCGAACCGGCAACAGACTCCTCGGATACCATTTACACCCTGCCAACGCTGAGCTTGATGCCGCGCCCAGCTACCCAGCCCACGCTGCTCAACCCAGCGCCGACTGGCATACCCGCCGCGCCAGTGTCCACCGCAGCTGAATTGACCCCGGAGAATGCCGGAGGCGTGACGGTGGCGATGCAGGCGGCGGTGGCGACTCTCAAACTCCCCAGCACGGTGCAGGCCGGTGATTGGGTCTTCCTCTATGTTTACCCGCCGCAAACGGCGGTGGGCTGGGTGCAAACTGACTCCGAACTCAAAGTCCGGCTGGACCTGTCCCTGCTCGGTCCGGGGGATTTCAAGGTGGTCGCCGTCGATTCGACCGGCGCCATGATCGGCTGGGCACGCGCGCTGATCCCGGGCGTCCAGGACGAGGTTCCCGCGCAAGAGCCTGATCCGGCCAGCATTGCCCCGGATGGTTCGGCGGCTGGACAGCCGGAACCGGTGAGCGGAAAAACTGGAGCGGCCTCGACGCCAGGCGATGCCACCGTATGGCTGGGACTGGCGACAGCGCTGGCCATAGCCTCATGCGGGACGGCATTGGCGGTCCGAAAGAGGCGGCTGGCAGGCAAAGCCGCATCCGGAAGTTAGCTGGAAAGAGATTGGGACGTGCTGACGCTATGAGCAAACCGCGATTTCCGCGCATCGCCGCAGCTTTGACCGCCCTGGCGATGCTGGCGCTGGGCGGCTGCGGCGGCACGGCGCAGACGGCCCCGCCGCCGGTGACGGCGGGTGCTGGCGAACGGGTGGTGACCGACGCCGAGGGCAACTCGATCCGCGTGCCAGCCCATCCCGAGCGGGTCGTCACCCTCTCCGAGCCGACTCTGGATGGAATGCTCGCGCTCGGGGCGTTGCCAATCGGGACAACCGCTGGGCGCGGCCAATCCGGGGTGCCGAATTATCTGGCCGATTTGGCCGCCGATCTGCCCATCTTGGGTGGAATCGCCCAGCCCAATTTTGAAGCCATCGGCGCGGCGAAACCAGACTTGATCCTGACCGACGGCACCAGCATCAACAACAACCCGCCGGTGCTTGCCGCGCTCGGCAAAATAGCCCCGGTGGTCTACACCGGCTATGCCGGGGGCGATTGGCGGGCAAATCTCCGCATCACCGCCGACGCGCTCAACCTGGCGGCTGTCGGCGAGCAGATAATCGCCGACTACGATGCCAGCGTTGGCGCAGCTAAGGCGCAGTTGGCCGCCTATGCGGATTCCACCTTTTCAATCGTGCGCTGGCAAGGGAATTCGGCGTCGGTGATCCTCAAAGAATTACTGCCGGGACGCGCCCTGGAAGACCTCGGGCTAAAGCGCCCAGCTGATCAGGACCGGGTGGGCAGAGGCCATTCCGAGCCGGTGTCGTTGGAGAATCTGAAAAGCATCGACGCCGACTATCTATTCTTCGGCACCCTCGGCGGCTCCAGCGTCGGCAATCCCAGCGCTGGTGGCGGCACGGGCGTCGAAAGCGCCAGGCAAGCTTTGCGGGAAGCCAGTTTGGTCCCCGGTTTCACCGAATTGGACGCCTACAAGCAAGACCGGATCATCCTCGTTGACGGGTCCGCCTGGACTTCCACCGGTGGCCCGTTGCTGATGAAAAGACTCGTTGCAGATGTTGTGGAAGCGCTCGGATGAACCGGCGCCGGCAAAGACAAATCAGGGGGAATTGAGATGAACCAGCTAATAAAGCGATCGCTGTTGGCTCTCGGAGCGGTGGCTGCCATGTTTGCCGGGGCAACCCCAGCTGCGGCGATCCCGCCGAGCGGTCCCGGCGCGGACACTCCAGGCACATCGTCGTCGGTGTCGCCTAAAACGCTCAAACCCTGCCAAACCCTCAGTTTCAAACTGGCTGGCTTCCCCGGCGGGGAAACGGTGTATGTGAAGATCGATGACGGCGTTGGCTTCGGCAACACCAGCGTCCAAGGCTCCGGGGTTTGGTACGCCCAGGCGATACCGGCCTCCGGGAAGGTGAGCGGGTCATTCGCGCTGCCCTGCGACATCGCTCCCGGCTCGCACTGGCTGCGTTTCCTGGCGTCGGAATACGTCGATCCGAAAGACCCTGGAAAAGGCGTCATCGGCTACACCCGGCGTGGCGGAACTGATTTCAAGGTGGTGGCTGGAACTGGGGCCAATCCCGCAACGAATTCGGGCGCCAAAGCCCCCGCCCCCGGACAGGTGGTCGGCAGCGGGGAGAACCAGGTCGCCGGTGCTGGCGGCGTGGTGACAGTCGCTCCGGCGACGGCGGCAGACCCCAGCCCGGCGGTGAGCGCCCCGGCCAGCGCCGAACCGACGCCCAGCGCCCAACCCATCGTTCAACCCACCGTCGAACCGGTGGCGATTGAGCCGATCAGCATCGAGC
>JAIRXX010000241.1 GCA_031268065.1 Propionibacteriaceae bacterium | reverse complement strand
GGTCCACATTGATTGAGGGGAAATCCAAGCCGTTGGCAACATTGCCGACTTGCAGGTCGAATCGTTGCTGCAGGTATTCCTTGAACAGGGCTTCCACTCGGGTGCCAACCGCTTTGCCGTCCGTCGCCCCATACAAGTCGGGAAGGAAGGTCGAGCTGAGTTCAGCAGCGAAAGATGCCGCCGCATCCTTGAAAAGTTCGGTGGTCAACGGCTGCAATGCGCTCATGCCAGGCAGTCTAGCTGGCAGGTCTGACATTCCACCGGAGATAGCGCAAGAGTCCCTTGCCCTTGGGTGGACGGGGGGGGGGTTCACGGGTGCCCTCATGGCCTTCTGCCCGCGTTGCGCCGACGGCGGCGATAGGTCGGGTGAAAGACGACCAGAGGGAAATCGCCCGGCCAGGACAGGTGCTGGACGTGGCGAACTCCGGGTTAACGCGGCTCAATTCGCGCCTAGGGCGGGTGGGGCTACTAGGATGCGGGTATGCAACCACAAGATGTTTTAGCTGACCCCAAGGACGCTTTCTTGTCCGCCATGCGCTTCCGCCGCGCTATCAAAGCTTTTGACCCTGATCGGCGCATAGCTGCCGCCGATTTCGATTTCTTGCTTGAGGTGGCACGGCTCTCCCCCAGTTCCAACGGACTGGAGCCGTGGAATATTTTGGTGATCGAATCCCCGCAGCTGCGCGAAAAGCTCCACAGCGAGGCGCTGATACCGCAAGCCCAATTGCAGGCCAGCCACCTCATCGCTTTCACCGCGAAGACCGCCAAAGTGCTGGCCCGCGACTCCTCGCACTTCCGGCATATGAACGTGGACGTTCGCGGTTATCCCGCCGCAGACGCAGAACAGCGCTTCGCGGGTTTCCAGTCCTTCCTGGCTGACAAACTCGGCATCGGAGACAACAACCGGGCGATCTTCGACTACGCCGCCCGGCAGGCCTACATAGCGATGGCGAATCTGTGTACCGCCGCAGCCTTCATCGGCGTCGAATCCTGCCCGCTGGAGGGCTTTGTCTACGCCGCCGCCGAAAAGGCGCTCGCTGAAGCCGGGGTGCTGGAATTGTCCACCGACCGACTGGCAGTCATGGTCGCCCTCGGCTATCGCAGCGAAGACCCGCACCGCGAGCAGGTCAGACGCGAAATGGGCGAAATCGTCCGCTTCAGCTAGGGTTTCAGGCCAGCGGGCGTCCAGGCAGGTTTAGTGGCGGGCGCCGTATTCAAAGTGCAATTTCACTTTGTCTCCCCTAAACAGCACCTTTGTGTGCTCGAAAACCCGGCCATTTGCCGAACGGTAGCTGTCGCTGAGCAGCAACAGCGGAAATCGGCGCTCAACGCCGAGCAGCTTCGCCTCGGAACTGGTCGCCAGCACAGATTCCAGCGTTTCCACCACATTGGCGCTGGAGAGGCTGAAATCTTCGGCCAGCACGACGCAAAGCTGCTCAGTCTCCAGCCGCTGCGGCAGCAGCGTGGGGGCAAGCGCCTGCGGGATATAGCTCAAATGCAGCGAAATGGGCATATCGCCAACGCTGCGCAACCGCTTGGCGAAGTGCAGCGGCTCACCCAGCGGCACGCCGAGAATTTTCGCCAGCCCGGAATCCGCCGAGATGGCCTGGAATTCGAGCAATTCGGTGGTGGTGGAATAGCCCATCGCCTCCAACTGCTCGCGGATGCCCTGATAAGCCAGTGAGCGGGCCTCGATCTTCGGCTCCACGACGAAAGTGCCCTTGCCCTGAACGCGGTGCAGCAAACCCTCGTTGACAAGCTGGGTGACGACGGCGCGGGCAGTCATCCGGCTGATGCTGAAGCGGCGCGAAAGCTCCAACTCGGATGGAATCATGCCATTAATGCCGTAAGTGCCCCCGACAATCTCCGCGCGCAACAATTCCTCAAGCTGCACATAAAGCGGTTTGGGGCTGTTCTTTTGCAGAACTGGCTCAGTCACAAACGCAGTCTATGCCTTGGCTGGCACCCTGGCCATTTGCCGAAGATGGCGAGTATGCCTGTTTCGGCGGCATTCGCCCCCGCCACCACCAGCTTTGGCGTCACCTGTTGCCAAGGCTCCGCACCTGGCCACCACCCGAATGCGGCGGTTGCCGTTTGGGCGGCATTGGGGGCGTTGGCCAACGTTTGCCTATCATTGTGTCAAGGCCACCAGGCGGCGATGAGATCGGTTGACACCGCGTCAAGTCCTGCCTAGTCTCCTATACAAGTTCAATCAACCTTTCGCCGCTGGTGAAACCAGGCGGCGGCCAGGGTGGTTGGGCACCGCTGAGAACTAAGGGGAGACCGATGAAAATCGCTTTTGGATGCGACCCGAATGCCGCCGAGCTGAAGCGGCATCTGCTGGAATTTGCCAAGTCGTTGGGACATGAGGTTGCCGACTACGGCAGCGACGACCCGATCTACGCAAATGTCGCCATCGATGTCGCCACGGATGTCGCCGGAGGCAAATACGACCGGGGCGTGCTGGTCTGTGGAACGGGAATCGGGGTGTGCATCTCGGCCAACAAGGTACCCGGAGCGTATGCGGCGAATATCCACGATGTCTACCAGGCCGAACGCGCCCAGCTTTCCAACAACGCGAATATCGTCACCTTCGGGCAGCAGGTTATCGGCCCGGTGTTGGCCCAGGAATTGCTGCGCAAATACCTCTCGGTGAGCTACGACCCGAATTCCCGCTCCGGCGCCAAAGTCGCCCGCATCTGTGAATACGAGGCCGAGGGCAAATGACCGCAGCCGACGATTGCCGCCTGCACGCGGCAAGGGCGCGGGCCAATGTGCTGCGGATGTTGCGGTCATCGGGCGCTGGGCACGTCGGCGGGGCGCTCTCCTGCATCGACATCGTTTCGGCGCTGTATTTCCGCGCCATGCGGCATGACCCAGCCAATCCACGAGCTGCCGACCGGGACCGTTTCGTGCTCTCCGCCGGCCACAAATGCCTCGCCCAATACGCGGTGCTGGCCGAAGCGGGCTATTTTCCGCTGGAAGTGCTGGACAGCTACGGCAAACTTGGCTCCAAAATCCCCGGCCACCCGGATATGCGCAAGCTGCCTGGCATCGAAGCCAACACCGGAGCTTTGGGGCACGGCCTTTCGATCTGTGTCGGCATGGCGCTCGGAGCGTGGCTCGACGACAGCGAAAGCCGGGTGTTCACCATCCTCGGCGACGGCGAATTGGCCGAAGGTTCAAATTGGGAGGCATTCGCGGCGGCGGGATTCCACAGCGTCGGGAATTTGACCGCCTTCATCGATGTGAACGGC
>JAIRXX010000209.1 GCA_031268065.1 Propionibacteriaceae bacterium | reverse complement strand
GTTCTCCGAGCGCCACACTGTCTCGCGGCTGTTCGGCTCGCCGCCTGGGTACGTCGGCTACGAAGAGGGCGGTCAGCTGACTGAGAAGGTGCGGCGCAAGCCGTTCTCGGTGGTGCTCTTCGACGAAATCGAGAAAGCCCACCCCGACCTGTTCAACTCGCTGCTGCAGATTCTGGACGAGGGACGGCTCACCGATGCCCAAGGCCGGGTGGTGGACTTCAAGAACACCGTCGTGGTGATGACCACCAACCTCGGCACCCGCGATATCTCCAAGAGCGTCAACCTCGGTTTCAGCCAGGCAGGCGACGCCGAGGCCAGCTACGAGAAGATGAAGGCCAAGGTCTCTGACGAGTTGAAGCAGCATTTCCGCCCCGAATTCCTCAACCGGGTGGACGAAACCGTGGTCTTCCACCAGCTCAGCACGACTGACATCGAGCAGATCGTCACACTGATGGTCTCCCAGATCGAGGACCGGCTGCGGGACAAGGACATGGGCATCGAGTTGACGCCAGCCGCAAAGGCGCTGATCGCCAAGCGCGGCTTCGACCCGATCCTGGGCGCTCGGCCACTGCGGCGGGCCATCCAGCGCGACCTCGAAGACATCTTGGCGGAGAAGATTCTCTTCTCCGAAATCAAGCCGGGCGAGATCGTTTTGGTGGACGTGGCCCCAGAAGGCGCCGAGTTGCCGTTCAGTTTCACCGGAGTGCCCAAGGGGCAGACGCCAGACATAGCCGAAGAAGTCATCGCTGAACTCTGAGGCGGTTAGGCCCTGTTCACCACTGGGTGCGTCGTTATTCATCACGAAGACCCCCGACTTACCGCTAACGGTAGTCGGGGGTCTTCTTGATTAGTCCGATCACATCTGGGCACAGTGGCTGTGCGCTGTGCCCAGAGTGGAGCTTACTTAGGCGGAACCGTGGGACTGGGTTGGCCCCCTTCGACTGCTGGCGTGATTTCCAGAATTCTCCCGGTTTCTTCCTCGAAGCCTTCAAGTAGGGCTGCGCTGAGCGGCTTGGCGAGAATAATCCAATAGCCTTCGCTGTCGATTGGCTTCATAGTTTCCGGGTCGAGCAACCGGTAGGCTGCGCGTCCAACCGGTGCCTTGCCGTCTGCGAGTTTTTCACACCTGTCGCAGGTGAATTCCTCGTCGGTCTGGAAATACATCAATGCGACAGGTGTGTCGCTGAGGGCTTCTGGGTAAGAAGCGTCTTTCAGCCTGGAGATCTTCCCATAGTCGGACCGCAGCACAGCGAACCAACCGTCGGCCATGTCTGCGGGGGAATCAGCGTCGTTAAAGTAGAAGTAACCCTCTCCAGGTTCTTCGCCAGGCATCACCGTAACAGGGGCAACCGTCTGGCTGGGCTTCCCGCTCAATTCTTGGAGCAGTTCGTCCAATTGCCGCCCTACCCCTTCTCCGGCGCCAGCGGCCACAGCGGCGACCTCCGGGGCAACCGACTGGCCAGAGCCGTTTATCGCCACCCGCTCTATGGTCAGCAAGGGAACGGCGGCGGCTTCGGAGACTTTCTCGATCTCTTCGATGGTGGCCTCGTTGGCAGCTTTAACCCAATCGGCGTATTTCAGCGCGGCGAATCCGGCCACCACGTCAGCGGGAACCCCCAAGTCGCCAGCCAGTTGCTCGGCCTGCTGGGAGGTCAGCGGATTTTCCTCGCTCGCCTTGCCGAGCAGGCCGAAATAGAAGTCCAGGAATTGGGCGGGAGATTCATTTGCCACGCTCAACGCCGCATTGGCCAACCAGGCCGATGTCCCGGCGGCGTCACGGTCGAGGAAGGTCGCCAAATGCAACGACAGCTGCAATTTCTGGTCGTTGAGCAGGTCGGTCAGCGTTGACCTGCGCGGCTCAGCGGCAAGCTCCGCGCAGTATACGCATTGGAAGTCGGTGAAAAACCCGACTTTCACCGGCGCGGGAGCACCGACGCGGATCACGTAATCGTTTCCCACTTCGACCACCAGCGGCGGAATGCCGAGGGGCGCGGGTGCGATTTCCTGGGCATTGGGCGGATTCCACAGATAGAGGCCCCCGGCCAGCGCGACCACGAGGGCCACGACAGCGGCAGCGGCAAAGGGGCGGTGATCCCGTTTAGGCACCTTGCGCATCATCTCGTCCAACGCCGGTGGCTGGGCGAGCGTGCTTTGCCAAGCCTCTCCAGCTTGGTGCAGTTCTTCTTCAATCCTCATCGATAATCCTTTCCGAGGCGGTCAAGCAGGCGCGCGCGGGCGTCAGCGAGGGTAGATTTCACAGTTCCGGGCGAACAGCGCATGATTTGCGCGATATCGCTTATCGGCAGGCCGAGGTAGTAGTGCAATTCGACCGCCAAGCCCTGCCGTTTCGACAGGCTGGCGATGGCGCGTTCCAAATCTAGGCAGTGCTCGGATACCGGGCCTGCGGAATCGGAAATTAACGCCTCGTGCCCAGCCAGCGCCGTTTCCGGCCTCGCCGCGCTGCGCCGCCAGTGTTTGCGGCGTTGGTCAGCGGTGATGGCGAGCAACCAGTTGCGGGCACTGCCGCGAACCGGGTCGAACTGGCGCCGTTTGCGCCAGGCCTGCGTGAGCGCATCCTGCAAGACGTCTTCCGCGTCGGGGCCGGTGCGGGCGGCCAGGGCGCTCATCGCCGCCCAATGCGGCAGCACCCAGTGGCTGAATCCCTGGTGCGAATCCAGATTTGGGACGGCTTGGACAGATTCTTGTTGCAGAACCAAGACAGCTCCTAGGGTCGCATTCACATCTATCTATACCCGGCTGCAGGCGGATTGGTTGGGTGCTGCGCGGGGTTTTCTTTGAAAGTCTGACCCTACGGCCCCAGCGGCGTGCCTGGCGAAGGGGCGGCGGGCCAGGGGCGTAGCCTGGCCCTATGGCAGTACTGCGTCCAACCGGTTCGAAGCCTGTCGGAGTTTATTGGGTCCGGCGGGCGATTGTGCTTTTGCCGGTGGTGATCGCCATCGGCGTCCTCGCCTGGGCGTTCGCCCCCAATCCGGCTGACAACCCGCCTCCGGTGGGCGTGCCCAGTGAGAATCCGAGCACTCCCCTGCTGCCCACATCCTGCAACGGGGCGAATATTGATTTGGATGTGGTTGGGTTCCAGAAAGTGAAGGCCAGCGCGGAGAAGACAACATTCTCCGTCTCGGCCACCAACACCTCCAACCAGCTTTGCCAGCTAAATATCTCCGCCACCAACACCTCCCTGGTGATCGTCAGCGGCAAAGACCAAATCTGGTCCACCGCCGACTGCGCCGACTGGATTCAAACCAAATCCGGGCCAGTAGAACCCGGCGGCAAATTTGAATGGACCCTAGACTGGCCACTGCACCGCTCCTCGCCAGGCTGCAAACTAGCCACCGCGCAACTCAAACCAGGCACCTACCAAGCCCAAGCCACCTGGAGCGGCGCCAGCACCAGCAAATCCTTCCAAATCGTCAAATAACGCCCCAGACCCACGCATGGAACTACCACAGCGACTGAGCTTCCCCAATGCGCGAGGCTGTCAGAAGGCGCGTCCCGTTGCGGACGGTCGGCAACGGCGTGCAGCATCAATACTCAGACGTTTGAGTATGGTTACTCAATGGAGTGAGGATCGTGGAGCCATGTACGAACGCGCGTTGCTTGCGACCCGGG
>JAIRXX010000207.1 GCA_031268065.1 Propionibacteriaceae bacterium | reverse complement strand
CAGATGACGGGTGGATAACCGCATGACGTCGTTTGAATCGTGGCTTGTGAACAGGATGGTGCGCCCTTGGTCGAGAAATTTCTTGAGCAGGAGGTGAACCGCATCTCGGCTTTCTTCGTCCAAAGCGTTGAAAGGCTCGTCTAGCAAGAGGACTTGTTGGTTTTCCATGAACGCTTGGGCTAAACCCAACTTTTGCTTCATGCCAAGGGAGTAGCGGTTCACCGTTTGGCGCAAGCCAGGGTCCAGTCCAACTGCTCTCATGGCAGTTACCACTTGTTCCGTCGAGACGACTTTTCTTATCCGGGCAAGGGCTAGCAAATTGTCCAGCCCACTGCGGCTGCCTATATACCCCGGTCTGTCTATCAACACGCCAAAACCGGAAGGGAAACCTCCCGGCTTGGAAAGATAGGCGTGGTCGATTACCACTCTCCCGTGATCTGGAAGCAATAGCCGAGACAACAGCCTGAACAAAACAGATTTCCCTGAACCGTTTGGGCCGGTGATGGCAATGCACTCGTTATCCTGCACTTCCAGGCAGACGTCGCGCAGCACAGTTTCACCGCGAAATCCTTTCGACACGTTCTCAAGGCTGGCAATCAAGGTCATACCAGGTTCCTTTCTAGGCTTTGACTAACGAATTTCTTGATAGAAATTACACTAACTAAGATCGCGGCTACGATCCATCCAACCAATTCAAGGCTGGTCATAACCGGATCGCGGGACAGTAGAAGCCCCAGTGAGTTCTGTGAAGCGGGAAACCCATGAGCAGCCAGGAAAAAACCACCCACGGCAAATATACCAATACATCCAATTGTCGCGTTAGCGCTGCCGGACAACCATCTCACACCTACAACCACTATCAAATAGAACCAGCCTTGCAGAATCCCATTGACCAAAAGTTGCCAGAATATAGCGAAAGTAAACAAGCCCAGCTCTTGCGGATCGCCCACCGATCCGGTTAACAATAGGGACAACGCCAACCCATAACCGGAAAGGACAAGAATGAACAGCAGATAATCCCGCATGGCTCTCATTAGAGTTGTGAACCACCATTTTACCACTGTCCCATATCTCAGTAATTGCTGAGGCAAGATCGGACCCATCACCTCATCAAGCCTCGCAACGAAGCTGATGACTGGGCCTAAGAACAGCAGCACAGACAAGCCGTAAAAAGCCAACGCGCCGCCGCCATCTGATGCGCCTTGAAAAGCGATAGCCAACGATTCTGTGGCAGAAGACGAAGAGCGACTGCCGAGTTGCATTCCTAAGAGTGCAAATGCGGCGATATAGCTGAATAACCAACTGCTGAGCATCGTTCTACCAAGACCGCCTGCTCTCCGCACAGTCACGAAAGCTATCGCGCTGAAGCAAATCCCCATCAACAATAATGTCGGCGGAAGCATGGTGAATGGAGTCGTTCCAAAGTCACGCATTGCAGCTTCCAGGGAGAGTCCATCGGCAAAGTTCAGCCAAGGGAAATCTGTTGGCGCATGGAAAGTGATCACAAGCCCGCAAAAGATTAGCCCGGCCAGCACCGGCCCAAAAGAGCGCGGCAACAGCATGGAAATCGTTGACACCAAAGTCGCCATAGTTGATAAGAAAATGAACTGGGATACCAAGGAGAGTCCGATAACCGCTGGCAAGGGGTAACCGAAGGCGGCTACGACGGCAACTGACGTCGTAGCTTGGCTCCAATTCCCGAGACCACCGAGGCCCACAGCGCTAGCCCAAGCCGCCAACACCAGGAACAAGACCAACTTCGCCGACTCTTTCACAGCGGCAAGGCTCACCGAACCCAACCACTTCCAGTGGCTACCGTATCGAAGCAGGGCCAGGTCGCTCCGCGCACGATCCTCGTCCCGGAGAGTATTGAAAAGAATGATCGGAACGAACACGTACAGAACGATCCTAGGATCCAGGCAACTCACTGCCACCTGATCCCACACCCCGACCGACCCCGTTGATTCGTTTTCAGCCATCAACAGAAAACGCCAGAACAGGGCATACGCACATGCCAGCCCCAAAGCTATGGCGTCAAGGAACCACCCTGCTGTAAGTCTCATTGGAAATTGTGTAGTTTTGGGGCATTATAAAGAACATAGGCTACGAGAACCGCAGCCGCAGTAGCGACCAGCCCCAGCGGATAGAGCAGATTCTCCATTGGTAACTGCGTCAAGTTGAATGGGAAAAGCAATCCAGGTGAGAATGCTTCTAGCCCGAACACTGCGAAACCAAACGAAAGGACCAACGAAGCCAGCCAGGGAAGAACCAGCGGAATGATTTGGTTCTTCATCAGCATGATGAGGCAAAGCGTAATCGAAGAATACAGGACGGCGTTGACGCCTAGCCAAAGCGAAAAAACGACCGGAAAAGCCCAAGGCCCATACACTGTAAATTGTGAAAACGTGGTCCATGCGGCCTCCGCCTGTGCGATTTCCTGCGGAGTAAGCAAGAAGTAGGCGCCTGGATTGAAGCTGAACCCTCCAAATACCACCCACAAGTTCGGTATAATGCCAACTGCAAAGAAAATAATGAATGCAATTACAGCATTGACAGCGAAATGGCGGCCTAAATAACGCCTCAGCGAACATCGAACCCGCGTATAAGTGATAAAACGATTCCGCAGAAATATCCCAAACCGAAGCGCATAAGGGACCACCACAGCGAGCTGAAACAACAAAATTATAGGATTGCCCATCCACATCTCAGCGTATGCCGCAGCAGGAAAAGGATCATCCCGTGAGTCGGACGCCCACCAACTCGGAATCACTGAAAAAACTAGAAGAACAAAGACAGCGGACGCAGCCAGCCCAGGGACTGAAATAGCTGCGCCCCCTTTCAATTGCCGTTTAGCCATATAGGAACAGCCTTGGATGGGCAAAGATGAGCTTGACATACTCCATGACTCAAGCGGCGTCTTCGTTTACACCGGCGAATTGGGACATGTAGAGACGGTAGTAGGCGCCCTTGGCGGCCAACAGGCTGGCATGGTCGCCTTGCTCCACAATGTCGCCGTGCTCCATCACCAAGATCGTGTCGGCGTCGCGGATGGTGGACAGGCGGTGCGCGATTACGAAGGACGTCCGCGAAGCGCGCAACGCACGCATCGCCCGTTGGACCAACAACTCGGTACGGGTATCGACGCTGGAGGTGGCCTCATCCAAGATCAGGATGGCTGGATCGGCGATGAAGGCCCGCGCGATGGTGACCAACTGCTTCTCACCGGCAGACAGATTAGACGCCTCCTCGTTGATCACAGTGTCATAGCCATCCGGCAGCGAACGCACGAAACGGTCCACGTAGCAAGCCTTCGCCGCTTGGAGAATCTCTTCCTCGCTGGCGCCTTCCTTGCCATAGGCGATGTTCTCCCGGATCGTCCCGCCGAACAGCCAAGCGTCCTGCAGCACCATTCCGATGTGCGAACGAAGCTCGCGGCGGGGAACGGTGTTGATGTCCACACCGTCCAAAGTGATCCGTCCGGCCTGCACGTCGTAGAAGCGCAGGATCAGATTGACCAGGGTGGTCTTGCCCGCCCCGGTCGGGCCGACGATAGCCACCGTCGAGCCTGGCTCCGCCAACAGCGAAAGATCGGTGATCAACGGCTTGTCCGGGTCGTAGCTGAACGAAACGTGGTCGAATTCGACCCTCCCGGCAACGCTCTCGCCCAAGCCGTCCTCCACATGGTCGGCGTCGGCCTCCTCTTTGGCGTCCAGCACCTCGAAGACCCGCTCGGCGGAAGCCACCCCAGATTGGAGCAGGTTCGCCATCGAAGCGAGTTGGGTGATCGGCTGGGTGAAGTTGCGCGAATACTGGATGAACGCCTGCACCGAGCCGAGGCTGACCATGCCCCAGGCCACCTGCAAGCCGCCTACCACCGCGATGACGACGTAATTCAGGTTTCCGACGAAGAACATCACCGGCATGATGATGCCGGAGATGAACTGCGCCCCGAAAGAGGCCCCAAACAACTCGGCATTCTTCTGCCGGAAAGACTCGGCTATCTCGCGCTGGCGACCGAAGACCTTCACAAGGTCTTGGCCGGTGAAAGCCTCTTCGATCTGCGAATTGAGTTGGCCGGTGTTCTTCCAAGTGGCGGCGAAGAGCCGCTGCGAGCGCCGCCCGATCACCATCGTCACCGCCACGGCGACCGGGATCGTCAACAACGCCGCCAGCGCCAGCACCCAGGACAGGTAGAACATCATGATCAGCACGCCGATGATGGTGAAGACGTTGATCAGCAACTGGGAAAGGGTCTGCTGCATCGATTGGGAGATGTTGTCCATGTCGTTGGTGACCCGGCTCAGCAACTCCCCCCTGGGCTGGGAATCGAAATACTTCAACGGCAGCCGGGTGATCTTGTCGGCCACTTGGCGGCGCATCCGATAGACGGAACGCTGCACGATGCCGTTGATCACCATGCCGCTTATCCACATCATCAGCCCGGAGGCCAAATAGATGCCAGCGGCGATGGCCAACTGCTCGCCCACACCGGCAAAATCTATCTGCCGCCCGGCGAGCACCGCATCGAAGATGATGTCGGTGGCGTTGCCGAGAATCTTCGGGCCGACCGCCTGCGCACCGGTGGCCAAGATCACCGTGACCACCACAACCACGATCTTGGGAATCTCATCGCGCAGATGGAGGGTTAGCCGCCGAAGCGAGGGCAGGAAGTTGACCGCTTTCTCGCCGGTGCCCCGATTGCCGCCGAAGCCCCCCGGCCCGCCCCGATTCCCGGTTGGGGCGTATTTGGGACGCTCGTTCGCCTTCTTCTCCGCGCTGTCCGCCGTCGCGTCTGTTGTCGTATCGTCTGCCATCACAGCCCCCGCATCTCGTCTAGGCCAGCATCGGGCAAAGCGATTCGCCGCCTGATCATGCCGCCACCTCTTCTTCCCGGAATTGGGACTCAACTATCTCGGCGTAGGTCTCGTTGTTGGCTACCAGCCAATCGTGAGTGCCGATACCGCTGATCGTCCCCTCGTCCAGCACAATGATCTGGTCGGCGTCGCGGATGGTGGAAACCCGCTGGGCGACCACAATCACCGCCGCGTCTTTGGTCTCAGCCGCCAGCCCCGCACGCACCCGCGCGTCAGTGGCGACGTCCAGCGCAGAGAATGAGTCGTCAAAAATATAGATTTCCGGCTTGCGGACCAGCGCCCGCGCAATTGCCAAACGCTGCCGCTGCCCGCCCGAAACGTTGGTGCCGCCCTGGACGATGGGCGCGTCCAATCCGTCAGCGAGTTTCGAGACGAATTCCACCGCCTGCGCTATCTCCAATGCCCGCCACAACTCCTGGTCGTCGGCATCCGGATTGCCCAACCGCAGATTCGACGCGATGGTCCCGGAGAACAGATAGGGCTTTTGCGGAACGATGCCGATCCGGCTCCAGAGCAAATCCTGATCGAGGTCGCGCACGTCCACCCCGTCCACCAGAACCTGCCCCGCGCTGGCGTCGTACAAGCGCGGGATCAGATTTACCAATGTCGTCTTCCCGGAGCCGGTGGCGCCGATTATCGCGGTGGTCTTCCCCGCCTCGGCTTTGAATGTTATCTGCCGGATAACCGGCTCAGCCGCGCCGGGATAAGAGAATTCAACCGAGCGGAATTCGGCAACCGAGTGAACGTCCACTTCGGTGACCGGATCAGCCCCAGAGGCCAGCGACGTTTCGGTCTGCAGCACCTCTTGGATGCGCCCGGCAGTCACAGCGGCCCTTGGCCCGATCATCAGCAGCATCGTCGCCATCATCACGCTCATCAGGATTTGCATCAGATAGGACAGATACGCGGTGAGCTGGCCCACCTGGAGATCGCCTTGGGCGATCCGCTGCGCCCCGAACCACATCACCGCGACCTGGGACAGATTCATCACGAAGAAGACCGTCGGGAACAGAGTCATCATCCGCGCGCCAACCGCCAGCGCGGTCTCCACGAAATCCCGGTTGGCGCGGTCGAAGCGGGCGGCCTCAGTCGGCTCCCTGGTGAAAGCGCGGATCACCCGCAGGCCGGATATCTGCTCCCGCAGCACCCGGTTGAGGCTGTCGATCCGAGTCTGCATCTGCCTAAACAGCGGCGTCATCTGCACCACCAGCACCGCGATCACCGCGCCGAGGATGACGACGGCCACCACGATCAGCCAGCTCAGGCCGGGGTCCTCGCGCAGCGCCATCACCACCCCGCCGATCATTGCCAGCGGGGCGGCGACGATCATCACCGCAGACATCAGCACGAATTGCTGCACCTGCTGGACGTCGTTGGTGTTGCGGGTGATCAGCGAGGGCGCCCCGAACCGGCCCATCTCCTTGTTGGAGAAGCTGATTGCCCGGTCAAAGATCGCCTGCCGCAGATCGCGCCCGAAAGCCATCGACGCCCTGGAACCGCACCAGGTCGCGCCGATCTGACCGGCGACTTGGACGACGCTCACCGCGAGCATCATCGCGCCCAAACTCCAGATCACGCTGAAATTCTGCTTGGCAACCCCGTCGTCGATAATCGACGCATTGAGGCTGGGCAGCAGCAGCGAGGCCAACGACTGGGCGAATTGCAGCAGCAGCACGCCCACCAGCAAACCCCGATACGGCTTGAGGTATTTCTTCAACAAATCCAGCATTTACTTTCCCACAATATTATTTCTGGACACGCTCGTTGCCTGCCACAGACGTTGACTGGTTCGACTGGCCCGCCCTGATCAGGCTGACCCTCATTCTTCCTTATCGTCACCAGGCTTGAAACCTGGGTCCACCGGCCCAAAATCGGGCTGCGTGAAATCGGACGGCTCCATGAAATCCGGAGGCGGGCAGCCCGGCCTGAATTCCGGCCCACAGCCGTGACCGGGCGGGAATTCGCCAAATGCTGCCATGAGCGCCTCATATTTGGCCCGCTTCCTTCTGCCTTGCTTACGCATCCGGCCCAGTTCTGGGGCGGAATGCATATATGCCACCGCCCGCATCATACGGGGGTCGCCCAACTGCTCGCCCACGGCACGCAGCCATTCGGCGAAACGCTCGTCTCCCATCCGCTCCCTGGCCTGATGCGCCCAGATATCGCGCTGGGCTATCTCGTCGGTCGTATGGGTCTCCAGCGCCTCCAGCAATCTGTCCAGATAGCCGTTCATCTCGGCCTGTTCTTGCGCGGTCAGCACCGCCAGCACGTCTTCAGGCTTGCGCTGCGGATCGCTGGCGTCACGGCCAGCTTGGGTCAACTTGATCAATATCACCCGGCGATCAACGTCGGATGGTTCCCTGGTCACGTATCCGGAGCGTTCCAGCTTGGCCAGCATCTCATTCAGCGATGCCACCCGGATGCCGAGCAGGTAGGACAGGTCTCTTGTCGAAATCCCGTCTTGAATTTTCAGCATGGCGAGTATCCGCCCCTGCCCGCGAGTCTGGTCCAACGGCTGGCCGTCGCGGCCACGCGGTTGCTGACGGCGGTGCAA
>JAIRXX010000174.1 GCA_031268065.1 Propionibacteriaceae bacterium | reverse complement strand
CTCTTTGCGGCGTTTGCGCCACGCGGTGATGCTCGCGTTCACGATCGACCTGCGCACATAGGCGCCCGGATCGTTGCCGACGAACTGCCAGCGCCTAAGCGCTCCGAGCAGCGCGTCCTGGACGGCATCGCGGGCGTCTTCCCGGTTTCCGATCACCAGGAAGGCGAAGTCTTGCAGCCGGATCGAGTTCGCGCGGACGAATTCCTCAAAATTCTGCGGGTGCGCGGTGTACGCCGCAGTCGGCTCGATCATGGTTATATCTTGCACGGCTAGCTGCTCTCGGTGGGAATGTCGTTCACAGTAACTACGTTTCGGGCGGGCGTTTCGTGGCGGTGGGGGGCGATAGGCTTTGCAGGTGGATAACGCAGCGGCCAGGCACGCCGAGTTGAGTGCGGAGATCACCGAGCATCGGCGACGCTACTACCTGATGGATTCACCCACGATCAGCGATGGGGAATTCGACGCGCTGATGCGCGAATTGCAAGCATTGGAAGACCGGCATCCCGAATTGGCAACGCCGGACTCGCCCACCCAGCAAGTGGGCGGCTGGGTACAGGCCACTTTTTCCCCGGTCACCCACTTGGAACCGATGTACTCCTTGGACAATGCTTTCGACCGGGAAGGGTTCGGCGCTTGGGCGGTGCGGGTTTCCAAGGAATTCAGCGCGGGCGAATTGCTTGAGTCGGGCTACCTCTGCGAGGTCAAAATCGACGGGCTCGCCCTTGACCTGGTGTATCGGGACGGGCGGCTGGTGAGCGCCGCGACCAGGGGAGATGGCCGGGTGGGCGAAGACGTGACCGGCAATGTCCGAACCATCGCGAGCATCCCACAGCTGTTGCGGGGAGACGTCCCCGATGTGGTGGAGGTTCGCGGCGAGGTATTCATGCGGACGGCTGACTTCGCCGAATTGAACGCGCAGATGGCCGCGCTGCGCCAGAAAGAGGCGGACCAGGCCCGCGCGAGGGGCGCAGAGCCGCCGAAGCGGCGCTATCTCTTCGCCAATCCGCGCAACGCGGCTGCCGGTTCGCTGCGCCAGAAAGACCCACGGGTAACCGCCGGGAGGAAACTCTCGTTTTACTGCCACGGCTTCGGAGAGGTGACCGGGGGAGTGCGCTTCGCCAGGCAGTCCGAGGGCTACGACATGCTCGCCGCGCTCGGCCTTCCGGTCAGCCCTTACACGCGGGTGTTGCAGACCTTGGACGAAGTTTGGGACTTCGTCACCGGCTACGGCGGCCAGCAGCGGCACTCGTTGGAGCACGAAATAGACGGGGCGGTCGTCAAAGTCAACGACTTGGCGCTGCAACGGCGGCTGGGCGAGACTTCCAGGGCGCCGCGTTGGGCCATCGCCTACAAATATCCGCCCGAGGAAGTCACCACGAAATTACTTGACATTCGGGTGGGAGTGGGACGGACTGGCCGGGTCACGCCGTACGCGGTGATGGAGCCGGTGCGGGTGGCCGGGTCAACCGTGGAGCAGGCAACGTTGCACAATGCCGCCGAAGTCCAGCGCAAAGCGGTGTTGATCGGGGACACGGTCATCATCCGCAAGGCTGGCGACGTCATCCCGGAAGTGCTTGGCCCGGTGGTCGAAGACCGAGACGGCAGCGAACGCAGTTTTGAAATGCCGGTGCGCTGCCCCTCCTGCGGCAGCGAGTTGCGCCCGGAGAAGGAGGGCGATGCGGACATCCGCTGCCCCAACCAGCGTTCCTGCCCGGCGCAATTGCGGGAGCGGCTGATCTTCCTCGCCTCCAGGTCCGCGCTGGACATCGAGGTGCTGGGGGAGAAGACCGCAGACGCACTGCTCCGGGCCGGGGCCATCAGCGACGAGGGCGACCTATTCGACCTCAGGGGCGAAGATCTGCTCGCGGTGGAGGATTTCACCGTCACCTCCGGGGCGCGCACCGGCAGCCTGACCAAGAACGCCGAGGCGCTGCTGGCCAATATCGAAGGGGCGAAAACCCGGCCCTTTGCCCGTTTCCTCACCGCTTTGTCCATCCGCCACGTCGGCAAGGGAATGGCGCCGGACATTGCCCGCGCTTTTCCGGATATCCACGCGCTGCGGGCGGCGAGCTTCGAGGAATTGTCCGCTGTCGAAGGCATCGGGCCGACACTGGCAGAGTCGATCATCGAATGGTTCGCGGTCGATTGGCACAACGAGATCATCGCCAAATGGGAGGCCGCCGGTGTGGTCTTGGCCGACCAGCCAACCGCCGCCGGGCAAGGCTTGCCGCAGACCTTGGCCGGATTGACGGTGGTGGTCACCGGATCGCTGCCCGGCTACACCAGGCAGGAGGCCAGCCAGGCGATAGCCTCGCGCGGCGGAAAGCCAGCTGGTTCAGTCTCGGCGAAGACAGATTTCGTCGTAGTGGGCGAAAACGCCGGTTCAAAACACGATAAGGCGGTGGCGCTCAAGCGACCGATCCTCGACGCGGCGGGCTTTGAGGTGCTGCTGGGCGACGGTCCCCAGGCGGCATTGGCCCTGATCGCGGAGTGAAGAAGCTGAAGATCGGCTGTGTCGTTGAACTCGTCTGGGTGGTTTGCCCGGTGCGCAGTAGACTCGGGGTCATGGAAGGACTCAATTCAAACCTGAATTTGAACGAAGGCGCTGAGCCTAGAGTCATCCCTGGAATTGGAGAGTGGAGTCCGCGAGGCGTGTACACGACGCGGAGGAAGAAGCGCCAACGTTGGATCACCGTCTTTGCCTTCACCGGAATTCTTATCGCAGTGGCGTTGTACGGTTACTGGATGTACACCATCTTCAGCTAATCGCGGTATCGTTCAATGGTGTCCCCTGCTTCTAAGCCATTTCAGGTTGATCTGCGCGGAGTTGTCGACTTGCTCAGTCGGCACATCTATTCCAGCCCAAGGGTTTACCTG
>JAIRXX010000247.1 GCA_031268065.1 Propionibacteriaceae bacterium | reverse complement strand
TCAACTCGACCAACCCGAATACCGCTGCGGCGATGATCGCGCAGACATTTCCCGAGGCGCACGGCCTGCAGCTCAACGCGCTCATCATGCTGGGGCTGGTCCTTTTCGCCATAACCTTCGCTGTCAACGCCCTCGCCCGGCGGCTGTCCCGGCCCAAGTCGGAGGCATGAGATGGCAGTCGCTTCAATCTTGAAATCCCGCGTCGAAGTAGATGAGTGGCGCAACCTGGTCAAAGCCAGGCCGCGCACGTTGGAACGACGCCGCCGCCTCGCCAACGCCGCCTGGCTGACGGCGATCACCGGCGGGTTCTTCCTGGCGGTCGCGCCGCTGGTGTCTGTGCTGTGGACTGTGGTCTCGGCTGGACTCAACCGGATGGACGCCGAATTCTTCACTTCTTCCATGCGCGGCGTGATCGGCGCCGGCGGAGGCGCGTTGCACGCGATCATGGGCACGGTCCAGATCACCTTGGCGTCTGCGGCGATATCGGTGCCGGTGGGCATCCTCGCCGCCGTCTACTTGGTGGAGTACGGCCGTGGGGCTTTCGCCCGCACCCTCACCTTGCTGGTCGATGTGATGACCGGCATTCCCTCCATCGTCGCCGGACTTTTTGCCTTCGCGCTGTTCTCGCTGGTCTTCGGCCCGGGAATGCGGGCCGGAATAGCCGGCGCCATCGCGCTTTCGCTGTTGATGACCCCGGTGGTGATCCGCTCAACCGAGGAAATGCTCCGCCTGGTCCCGGTGGAACTGCGCGAAGCCGCTCAAGCTCTGGGTGCTCCGAAATACCGCACAATCACCCAGGTAGTGCTCCCAACTGCGGCCTCAGGCATCAGCGCCGGGGTCATGTTGGGCATCAGCCGCATCGTCGGGGAGACCGCGCCACTGCTCCTGGTAGCCGGTTTCACCGATTCGATGAACTACAACATGTTCTCCGGACGGATGGCCAGCCTGCCGGTCTTCATTTACAGCCAATGGCAGAACAAGGGGATCGACGCCGCCGCCTACGACGACCGGGCCTGGAGCGCCGCGCTCACCCTGATCGGGTTCGTCTTCGTGCTGAACCTGGCCTCCAGAATGACCAGCCACTTGCTCACCCGCAAATCCCGATGAGAGGAAACAAATGACCACAGCTACCGCGGTAATAGCCGCCAGCCAGGTCGACATAGCCAATTTCTCAGCCAGTTACGGCTCCACAACCGCCATCGACGATGTCTCGCTCACTATCCCGGCCAGCTCGGTGACGGCGTTCATCGGCCCCTCCGGCTGCGGGAAATCAACGCTGCTGCGCTCGATCAACCGGTTGCATGAGACGTTGCCGGACACTTCCAGCACCGGCAGCATCCGCCTCGGCGGCACCGACGTCTACGGCACGGGCATCGATCCGGTCGTTGTCCGGCAACGCATCGGGATGGTCTTCCAGCGCCCGAACCCTTTCCCAGCCATGTCGATCCAGGAAAACGTGCTCTCCGGGGTCCGGCTGCGGCACCACAGGCTGTCTAAGGCCACCGCCGAGATGCTCGCCGAATGGGCGCTGCGCTCGGCGGACCTTTGGGGGGAGGTCAAAGACCGCCTCGGCAAACCGGGCGGCGGGCTGTCAGGCGGCCAACAGCAGCGGCTCTGTATCGCCCGCGCCATCGCCGTCCAGCCCGACGTGCTGCTGATGGACGAGCCGTGCTCGGCGCTCGACCCGGTGTCAACGGTGGCCATCGAAGACCTGATCGCGCAATTGCGCCGGGAGTACACGGTGGTGATCGTGACCCACAACATGCAACAGGCGCAGCGGGTCTCCGACCAGGCGGCCTTCTTCAACACCGCAGGCGCCGGGCTTCCCGGACGCCTAGTCGAATACGCTCCCACGGAGCGTCTTTTCAGTGAACCAGCCGAACAGGCGACAGCGGATTATGTCGCGGGACGTTTCGGCTGAGCCAGCAACGGCGGGGAAGAGCCGAGCACTGCCCGCACGCCGCTACACTCGGCATATGGTCAAGCGACTACCGCAAGACACCGTTGCCGTACTGCACGCTTTCGGCGGCCACGCGCTGGTTGTCACGCCGAAGGGAAAACTGGTCTACCTGTCAAAGATGGCCCAGACGCTTCCGCTTGCCAGCGATGGAAAGCTGACCCACCCGGAATTGCTCACCCAGGCGAAAGAGGCTTGGGCGAGTGGGGGAGAGGTCACCCGCCCCTATGATTTGCAGACGCTCGGCCCGTTGCACAATATCGTCGTCCATGCGGCGGTGTTGGACGGGCGTTGGATACTCTTGGCGATCACCGACCGGACCGGAGAAGTGCTCGCCACCGAGATTCGCCGCGATTTCGTCTCCAATATCGGCCACGAGCTGCGCACCCCCACAACTTCGCTCGCCCTGATCGCCCAGGCGTTGCGTTCGGCGGCAGACTCCCCGGAGGCGGTGTCCTATTTCGCCGCCCGGCTGGAGGGCGTTGCGGAACGGCTGGAGCAGTTGACCAACGACATGATGGCGCTGGCTTTCGTCCAGGAGGGCGAACGGACGTTGCGCCGCGACTTGGTGATGATGGAGGACGTGGTAACCAGGGCGGTCGCAAATCTGCGCGAGAAGGCCCAGGCCAAGGGCGTTTCGCTGCGCTGCAAGGTCGGGGCCTCGGCTGTGGTGCGCGGGGACAAGCAGGCGCTGATCAGCGCCGTCGAGAATCTGGTGTCCAACGCGGTGCATTATTCCAAGAACGACTCCAAAGTCACTGTGGCGACACGGGTGGATTTGGCCGACAACGCGGTGACGGTCAGCGTCATCGACCAGGGGATAGGCATTGAGCCAGCCGACCAGGAGCGCGTCTTCGAGCGTTTCTACCGCGCCGACGCCGCCAGATCACACCGGACCGGCGGCACCGGATTGGGATTGGCGATCGTCCGAAACACGGTAGTTGCCCACGGCGGCGATGTGTCGGTAGTCTCCCGACCAGGCAAGGGTTCGACTTTCGCCCTGGTATTGCCCTTAGCCGCTAAGACGGAGGCCGCCGATGGCTGAATTATTGCTGGTCGAGGATGACGACACCCTGCGCGAGACGCTGGCTTTCCTGCTTCGCCGCGAAGGTTACGGCGTCAGCGAGGCCGCTGACGGGGCGGTGGCGCTGGGAAGCTGGCGGGATAATCCGCCCGACTTGATTTTGCTGGACTTGATGATCCCCGAAGTGCCTGGGCCGGAGGTCTGCCGGATGATACGGGCCGAGTCCGATGTGCCGATCATCATGTTGACCGCCAAAAGCTCGGAGGCGGACATCGTTTTCGGGCTGGAATCTGGGGCGGACGACTACTTGACCAAACCCTTCTCCACGCCGGAGTTGCTGGCCCGCATCCGTTCGGCGCTGCGCCGCCATCAGCCCCGGCTGGCGGCGGTGGACGAGTCGAGGCTGGCCGTGGGCAAACTGGTCATGGACGTGCCCCGGCACCGCCTGGAAGTGGACGGCGCGGAGGTGACGCTCCGGCTGCGCGAATTCGAATTGCTGGAATTGCTGATGCGCAACGCCGGGCGGGTGCTGACCCGGCATCAGATCATCGACAGGGTCTGGGGCGCGGATTATTTCGGTGACACCAAGACTTTGGACGTCCATGTGCGCAGGTTGCGCGCCAAGATCGAACCCGATCAGACCAGCCCCACCCGGCTGATCACCGTTCGCGGGTTGGGCTACCGCCTAGAGGAATCCGGCTAAGGATCAGCTGACTGTTGTCGGCGGCTGTTATATTTTTGCCTGAGGCTTTCTGGAGAGGAGCACGATGACAGGCACGCGCCCCCAGCCACGGCATACCATGCAGAAGGAAGCCGTCCGCGGCGCCTTGGAGGCGACGCCGGGATTCGTCTCCGCCCAGGATTTGCACCAGCAGCTCAGCGCGGCGGGAACCCGCATCGGATTGGCAACGGTCTACCGCCAGCTTGGGGCGCTGGCCGCAAACGGCGAGGCCGACACGATTCCAGTGGCCAGCGGACTGCTCTACCGCGCCTGTGAGCCAGGCAGCCACCACCACCATCTCATCTGTGAGAATTGCGGCAAAGCCGTCGAAATCGACCTGCCCTCCGAGGAGTGGATCAGGGCGGCGGCCAGCGAACACGGTTATACGATCACCCGGCATGTCATGGAAATCTTCGGGCTTTGCCCCGACTGCGCTTCCAGCTGAGCCGCTAGACGATCAGCATCCGGGCCAGTTCGGCGTCGGTGACGATGGAAGTCACCAACCCGGAGAGCAGCGCCGCCCGCACCGCGTTGAATTTCTTCGGGCCTCCGGCCACCCCGATGACGTCGGGAATCTGCCGCAACTGCTCGGCTGAGACCGAAAGCGTGCGATCCTCAATGCCGGGGACGATCCGGCCCTGGGCGTCCAGCAGGGTCGCGCAAACCTCGCCGACTACGCCTTTGGCGACCATGCCCTCAGCCAGGCCGTAGGCGTGTACCGCGTCGTAGAACTGGGAATCCGGGGGATTCCAACTTCCGATCACCACTAGCCCCAAGGTGACTTTCCCATACAGGTCCATCGCCGCTTTGATCCGGTGGTCGGAGCGCAATTCGACGGCAGTTTTCGGATTCTTGACCACAAACGGCGCGTAGATCGGCCAGACGTGCCCACCGGTGGCGTCGCCAATTTTGCGGATCACCTGTGAGGAATACCC
>JAIRXX010000099.1 GCA_031268065.1 Propionibacteriaceae bacterium | reverse complement strand
AGCGTCCAGGCCAAGGCCGGTTCTGGCTACTACCCCGGATCGCTGGATGCGAACAGGGGTGTGGAGAACAACGGAACCGGCATCGGCCTCGCGTTCAACGAGCCGGGGCGCTACTGCGTGACGCTGCGAGCCTCCGCAGAATTGCGGGGAACGGGGGATGCCCTACAGGCGTGGCAGACCTACACCTTCGCCGTCGGAGTCGACCCGGCCTCGGTCGAGAACTGCGAACCGCGGCAAGACGGAGTGGTCGAAAGAGGCGATCCTGACCAGGGCCTGCTTGATGACGTGATCTATTTACGCAACGGCCACACCGACATCGGCACCCGTGTGGTCGATGACCGGCTCACGCTCTATGTGGGCGACGAGACCACCGGGACGCTGCGCTTCGCAGAGCCGCAAGACGTCATCATCGTAGGCAACGGTCCGTTCGTAGAGAGCGCCGTGGTCGATGACGGTGAGGTGGACACCACATTGATCGGGAATCCCGGCGACCCCTACTGGATCTTCCGTGAGAGTGGCCAGTGGTCTAACTGGGCGGTCTGGCCTGGGTTAAACACCATGCAGACCGGCGGAAATGGCTTCGAACGCACTGTGGACTTCAAAATTCTCGGCGTTGACGGCCCTGGCCGGTTCGTCCTCGCCCAATCGGACGCCTTTACGAATAATGACCCTGGCGCGGTGCTTTATTCCACCGATCCCGACACACCCCAACTTTTCTCCAAGCCGCTCAACAGAACCCACATCCATCTGAACTGGCTCTTCAGCGCCCCTGGCCGCTACTGTGTCAATGTCGAGGCCAAAGCACGCAACGCCACCGCCGACGGCTCACACGACCGGGTAAGCGACCTCATCACCTTTGTCGTCGGAGACGTTGACCTGCGTGACATCGTGCCGTGTGGACGCACCGGTTCGGGCGCAACCGCAGTCGTCGATCCGGTTCCGGAAATCTCCATCACTCCGACCCCGGAGCCGCTGGTGGCCGACAACGTGGGCGCTCTCCAGGAGACCGCGCTGTACTTGGGGGAGGATGGCCTGGCCGTCGCCACAGCATATACCGGCGGTGTGCATGACAAGGCTATCTGGCGGGATCCGGAAAGCTTCGTGTTCACCACTTCTAACGCCTACCGCCTGCGGTCAGGGCTAACCTTGACCACTGGACGACTGGACAGGCGCATCGACGGCGATATCGAATTGTCCCTCGGCGACGTCACCGGTCCCGGCTGGTACTCGTTTAATGGGGGTGGCGTCACCCTCGACACCGCCGACGGAGCTACGACCGGATCGCTCTGGCAAGGCTGGACAGTGATATATTCCGACCTCTTCGAGACTGCCGGGGTTTACTGCGTCCCACTGACCTGGTCAGCGACGGTCGGCGGCGAGCGGCAAAGCGTCTCCAAGACGTTGACCTACGTCCTCAATAACGCTTCACCGGGCGATGAGGGATATATCGATCCCGCCAGCGTTCGGTTGTGCGCGGAAGGTGGGCAGGGTTCCGATTCCGGTGGGGAAGACGACGATCAGCTAGTTGAATGGAACGTGCCGAACGGCACTATCAACCAAGTCGGCGCCACCATCCTCAACAACGGGCACATCGACATCGCCTCGCTGCTGGACGGCGATGAACTTGTGACCCGGATCAAGGACGACTCGGAGGGCACGACCGAGCCGGTCTACCGCGACCCGGCGAAGACGGTGCTGCAAATACTGCCGTACGCGCAGACCACCGTGCCGGACAATAGCCGTTACGACTTCCTGGGAGCGCCGGGGCCAGCGATCTGGCAGGTCACCGAGACGCAGCCCGACGACCTGCTCTGGCCAGGTTGGTCAACCGAGCTGATCGGCGACGACGCCATTCAGCGCGGCGTGGACTGGAAGCTCACCGACGTCAGTGGGCCGGGAGAGTTAGCGGTCTATGCCAATGGCGCGACAATGATTTACTTCAACACCCGCGACGGGGTGACTGACGCCGATTCCACGACAATTCCGAAGCACACCCACGCCCATGCTAACTGGGCGTTCAGCGCGGAGGGCGTCTACTGCCTGGCATTCACCAGGGCCACGACGCTGGCCAACGGCACTGAGGTCTCAGACGCTTTCACCACGGTGTTCGCTGTCGGGGAGGTTGACGTGCGCAGGATCGATCCCGCCGCCTGCTTCACCGAACCGATTGGCGTCCCAGAGCAGCCCGACACCACGCCGACCGCGCTGGATGGGCTTGACGAGGGCAACACTGGCGGCCTACAGGTGCTGGGCGGCGCGAACGGGTTCGCGGCTGGACAGCTGGCGACCATCCAGGTCGGCGCTTACCGCGCGGGCGAGTGGGTGTCGGTGTGGCTGGACGAAACGGCCTGGCTCGGCTGGGTACAGGTCGGCGCGTCCGGGGCTATCCAGGCCCGGCTGCCCCAAGACGCATCAGTCGGCGCTCACGCGCTGGTAGTGGAGGACCGCGCGGGCGGCCTGATCGGCTGGGATTCGCTCAGCGTGTCCGCCGCCAACGGCCCCGGAGACGGCACGCCCGCCACCGATGACGGTCAGCCAGAAGACGACACCCCCGCCGCGAAGCCGCTCTCAGCGACCCAGTGCGTGTCCGGCGCGATGATCCTCTCCGCAGGCCACATCGACTACGCGACCCGGATCGTTGGCGGCAAGCTGGAATCGCTGATCGGGGACGGAACCGGGAGCAAGAAGGTCTACCGCCAGCCCAGCGGCACGATCCTGTGGCTGAAGCCCTCCAGCAAAGTCACCCTGCCCAGTGGCTACGGCCAGGTCGGGGCGGCTGGGACGAGCGTCTGGCAGGTGCCGCAGACGCAAAACCGGGAGCTGATCTGGCTGGGCTGGTCCACCGAGGCGCTGAACGCGGGCAACACCGCCAGCCCGGTGACCTGGAAGATCAATTCGGTCAGCGGGCCGGGATCGGTGAAGGTGTACCTGACCGGCGCATTCGGCGGCGTCCAGACGATGATCTTCAACAATTCCGGCAGCTACTCCATCCCGCTCGGGGTACACGCCCACGCAAATTGGGCCTTCTCCAAGCAGGGCGTCTACCGCATCCGAATGACGCAGAGCGCGACGCTGGCAAACGGCAAAGTGTCCTCCGACACCGAGACGCTGACTATCGCAGTCGGCGATGTGAATCCGGCCTCGGCTGGCTCCGGATCGGGCTGCGGCGCCGTCTCGAACGCCACGCTGCTGTCCGCCGACCCCGAGGCTGCGCGCCTGGCCGCCGAGCAGGCGGCGGCGGAAGCCGCCATCGCCGCCCGCGAGCCGTTGCCGGGCCCCAGCACCAGCCCCAGCGGCGAGCCGTCCCCCACCCCGGAGAGCGTGTCAGGCGCCGCAGCTCCCCCGGAATCCCCGGTGCCGGGGCTGCTGACGATCCTCGGTGTGCTGTTGTTGGGCGGCGCTGCCGGGACCGGGGCGCTGTGGTGGCGGCGGAGAACCGGCAGGCTTACCGGCGTGGGCACGCACATGGGGGCATAGCCTGTTATGCCCTGCCCACGACCGGACGGCGGCCACCTTGGCCGCCGCGCCCGCCAGGCAGCGGCAGTGCTCGCCACCGGAGCGCTGCTGCTGTCCGGCTGCGCGGGGAAACCCGCGCTGGCCGCGCAGAGCGACCGCCTCCAAGTGGTGACCACCACCGGGCTGCTGCGCGACCTGGTGCTGCACGTCGGCGGGGACAAGGTGGAGGTGGCCGCCTTGGTGCCCGACGGCGCCGACCCGCACAGCTACGAGCCGACGCTGCGCGATGCCCGCAATGTCGTCTACGCGGACGTGGCCTTCAGCAATTACGCGCTGCTGGAAGAGCACGGCATCATCAAGACCCTGGACGCCAACCTGCGCGGTGACGCGGTGAGCGTCTCCCTGGCTGAGGAGTCGGCCAAGTACGCCGCCGAGATCATCCCGCTGCTGGAGAATGTCAACCTCGACACGATCTGGCTGGGCCTGCGCTCCCAAGGCGACGGCACCGCCCGTTACCAGGCGACCCGATCCTCCCAAGTGTTGCTTTCCGCCGTCGATGCCACCGGGCCAGGCGAGGTCTACGCATACCTCACCGGCACTTTCGGCGACACGGACGTCTACTTCGATTCCTCCGACGGTTTCGATGCCTCCAACGGCTACCGCGATGACACCATGCGGCTGCCGACCGACGCGCATACCCACCTGTCTTGGGCGTTCACGAAGCCTGGCGTCTACACCATCACCCTCGCTGCCCAAATCCGGACCGACGACACCTCCCGCCCGCAGAGCCTCGGCCAGGCGAGCTTCACCTTCGCCGTCGGCGTCAACCCCGCCCAGGCCGGACGGGCGGACGCGGTGGTGCTGGACCGGGGCCACGCCGATCTGACGGCCAACCTGGACACCGGCCACCTCGAAGTGCGCTACGACCCCCAAGGCGGCGGCGAGCACAGCCAGCACGCCTACGACCCCGCCGACGTCGTCATCGACGTGCCGTCCAAAGCGCTGGAAGAGATTCCGGCTGGCGCCCAATTCGCCTTCCTCGGCCATCCGGGCACGCAGCTCTACCAACTGCCGCAGGCGGTGCTCGGCAAGCACGTCCACGGCGAGATTGACCCGCACCTGTGGCAGAACGTCCGAAACGGCATGGCTTATGTGAATCTCATCCGCGACACGCTGATCGGCGCCGATCCATCCAACGCCAGCAATTACGCTGCCAACGCGGCGGCGTACCTGGCCGAATTGGAGGCGACTGACGACTACGTGCGCGAGACCATCGCTGGGCTCCCGGCAGCCGACCGCTATCTGGTCACCACCCACGACGCCTTCGGCTATCTCGCCCAGGCATATGACATGCGCATCGCCGGATTCGTCACCCCAAATCCAGCCACCGAG
>JAIRXX010000052.1 GCA_031268065.1 Propionibacteriaceae bacterium | reverse complement strand
AAACGGTGGCGTCTCTGCCCAGAATTTTGACGGCGTTGACCTCAGTGCCCGCTGGCAGGGCTGGCGGGGCAGCCGGGCCGGTCGTCAGCGCTTCAATGGCGGCGGCGACCTGGGCGGTGGTCGCTTTCGGATCGATGGCCACCGCCCGCGCGTCATCCTGCTCGGCATCGGTGGCCAGTTGCGGATCGGCGTTCGCCAATTCGCGGATGAGTTGGCTCTTGTCCGCCATCGTGAAGAATGGCGTGCCCACCCCTGGCACGGCGACGCCGAGATCTTGGCCCATCCAGAGCACAAATTGCACCCTTACCACATCGCCGTCGTTCAGCGTGGCGGAACCCAGCGAAGCTGAGACGTAGCTGTTGTTCACGGTGAACATCCACCCGGAGAAGTCCTCCAGATAGTCATCCTGGCCGAGGTAGCCATCGCCGTTTACCCCGTCCAATTCCCCCAGCGTGTCAGCGATTTTCGCTGCCAGGTAATCGGGCCAGTCGCCAAGATCGAGGTCGGCTCGCTCCGCGCCGGGGAAGTCGACCGCATTCAGGTAGAAGCCGGAGGTGCCGTAGGGCGCCTGGCAGGCGGTGCCCGCCCCACTGCCGCATTTGGCGCTGCGACCAGCGTCTTCCAGCACTTTCATCACGGCTTCAGAAGCCTTGCCGCCCTCGGGCAGCCCCACTTTGACGGGTTGGACGTAGTAGCCCTGCGAGAGGTTGTAGCCCTCGAAGCTGACATAGACCTCGACGTCGCCAGCGGCTTGGCTGACAGCGGGAGGAGTGCCGAGCGCCAGCCCCAGGCTGAGCGCGGCGATGCCGAGCGTCTGGGCCAATTTGCCCTTGCGCAACCGATTGTTTTTGGGTGCTCCACGTTGGGTAGAAGTCACTAGCACTGGTGTGCCTCTCTTTGAGCGATCCCGAGATGCACGACCAACAGCGCTTGCTGCGGCGAACCCCCGTAGACCTCGACGGAAGGAAACGCTCCAACTTAAGGCTGGTGTCAGGACTCGCCTGCCAAGCACTGCTGGCAGACCTACCGTTGCGGGTCAGTTCCGGACTTCGACCGGATTCCCAAGCTTAGGTCGGTATTGAATTGTGCGCCCATTATAAGCACAGTCGCGGACCCATCCGCCAGCCTGCCGGCAAATGACCACCGCCCAGCAGACAGGCCGCTAGCCGCCAACAGCGGCCAGCAAGTCTGCGACTTTGCCGGTCTCCTCCCAAGTGAAGCCCGTCCGGCCAAAGTGGCCGTAGTTCACGCAGGCCCGATAGATCGGGCGAAGCAAGTCGAGCTGGTGGATTATCGCCGCCGGACGCAGATCGAAGACCTCGCGCACCGCCCGTTCCAGCGCTTCGTCGCTGACCTGCCCGGTGCCGAAAGTATCCACGAAAAGCCCCACTGGGTGGGCCGACCCGATGGCATACGCCACCTGAACTTCACACCTGGCCCCCAGCCCAGCCGCCACGATATTCTTCGCCACCCAGCGCATCGCGTAGCTGGCCGAACGGTCCACCTTGGACGGGTCTTTGCCACTGAACGCGCCGCCGCCGTGCCGGGCCATCCCGCCATAGGTGTCGGTGATGATCTTGCGCCCGGTCAATCCGGCATCCCCGGCTGGCCCGCCGAGCACGAAACGCCCGGAGGGATTGACCAAGAGCTTGGCATTGGCCGCTTCCAAACCGGAAGCTTCCACGACCGGCGCGATCACCTCGGTGCGCACCGCTTCGGCCAAGTCGGCTTGGGCCAGCCCCTCGTCATGCTGGGTGGACACCACCACAGTGTCCAGCCCCACCGGGCGGTCTCCCTGGTAGCGGATGGTGACCTGGGTCTTCCCATCGGGCCGCAATCCGCTCACCACGCCCTCGCGGCGGACCAGCTCCAGCCGTTCAGCGAGCCGGTGGGCCAAGTGGATCGGGATCGGCATCAATTCGGGGGTCTCTGAGCAGGCGTAGCCGAACATCAAGCCTTGGTCGCCAGCGCCCTGCGCCTCGAACGGGTCACCGCCAGCGGCGCCGTCCGACGAACGCGCCTCCAGCGAACGGGTCACCCCGCCGGCGATATCCGGCGACTGCTGTCCGATGGCGATGTTCACCCCGCAAAGCTGCCCGTCGAAGCCGACCTTGGACGACGTGTAGCCGATGCCGGTGACGACTTCGCGCACGATGGCCGGAATCTCAACGTAAGCCTCAGTGGTCACCTCGCCAGCAACATGCACCTGGCCGGTGGTAACCATCGTCTCGACTGCCACCCGGGCATATTTGTCCTGCTCCAAAATGGCATCCAAGATGGCGTCAGAGATTTGGTCGCAAATCTTGTCCGGATGCCCGCAAGTAACCGATTCGGATGTGAAAAGTCGCATGGGGCCAAGCCTAGCGCCAAGCCCGGATTAGACCACTCTGGCGGCGGGCGCGGATGGGGTGCCGAGCAGGAATGCCGGTGGGGCGAAACCGGCTTGGGCGAATGCCGCGGACACTCCGTTCGCCACCCGTTGCAGCCGCTCGGCGGGCACCACCGCGATGACGCTGCCGCCGAAGCCGCCTCCGGTCATCCGCGCGGCGTGCGCCCCAGCGGCCAGGGCCGATTCGACGGCCACGTCTAGCTCTGGGACGGTCACCTCGTAGTCGTAGCGCAGGGAATCGTGCGATTCCTGGAACAGCCGCCCCAACTCCTCCCAAGAGCCCTGCCGGGCAACCTGCTCGAATTCCTTGACCCGGGCGATCTCGGTGATGACGTGGCGGGCGCGTCTGCCCTCCACGGTGTCCGGCCCGAGCACGCGCATGGCCTGCTCCAGATCGTCCACCTCGCGCAATGAGGCCACGCCCAGCTTCCGGGCTGCCGCCTCACACGACGCTCTCCGGGCGCCGTATTGCCCGTCGTTCAACTGATGCGGGGCCTTGGTGTCGATCACCAGCAATTCCAACCGCGAGCTGGCCAGGTTGAACGGCACCTGCCGGGCGGTGTTGTTTTGGAAGTCGAGGATCAGCACATGGGCCTTTGCCGAGCGCAATGACGCGCTCTGGTCCAACCCCCCGGTCGGAGCGCCGACGATCTGGTTCTCCGCATCGCGGGCGGCGTCCACCAATCTGATCCGCAGTCCGGCGCTGTCGGGCATCCCGGCCAGGGCGGCTTCGGCCACGGCGAAAACGCAGCTCAACGCCGCCGAACTGGACAGACCGGCCCCGAATGGGACGCAGGAATCCACATAGCCGCTGATCGCCGGGGCGGGCATCAAACGCTGCCGCATCCCCCAGATGGTCCCGGCCACGTAAGCGCCCCAGCCGTTCACATTGCCCGGCCTGACCTCGCTCATCGGAAGTTCCCAAAGCCCGTCGCCGTCTGATTGCGCCGAAGCCAGCCGGACGGTGTCGTCGGAGGATGGCGCGACCGCCGCGTAAACACAATGCGGCAGCGCTATCGGGGCGCACAATCCCTGGTTGTAATCGGTGTGCTCCCCGATGATATTCACCCGGCCCGGCGCCGCCCAAACTCCGACCGGATCGGTCCCGAAACGCTGGCGGAAGCCGAGCGCGGCTCGCGCTGCGCCTTCTTCACGGGTCCAAGCCAACTCGAACCTTGGCTCGTCCATGCACCACTCCTTCACTTCGCCGCCGATGGCGAAGCCCGCGCCTGCCCTGCGGGACAAGCCTAAACGACCCGGCCCGAAAGTAACACCGGCGTCCACCGACGCCGGATGAGCAGCCTCTTCGCCGTCTTGAGCTGGCGTCTTGGCCGGTAAGCAAAAATGCTGCCCAGCTCACTGCCTAGGACGACGTGGGCGAGGACGCGCGCCAGCAGCGCTGGGTGATGGAATATCTGACGCCATTATCACGTTAAAGCTTACGTGGCAAAATTAACGCGCACGGCAGGACGGCATCCTGCCTGGAAAGTGACTGCCGCGCTCTTGCTGACGCTCACCTTCGCACTTACTACTTTCACACCTGGCGGGCTGCCCAAAGCGGCGGCCGATGAGGTTGCCTGCCCGTCCGGCACGAACACCTGTACGTTCTATGTCAACTCGGTCCTGCCGAGCGGCATAGACGTGAATCTCGGAGATGGCATCTGCGAGACCGGCGTCGGCAACGGGATTTGCACGCTGCGGGCCGCCATCGGCGAGGCCAATGCCCAACCGGAAACGGTCAAGGTCTCCATCAAGGTGAAAGCCGGCTTCAGCGGGATTATCACGCCGCCCAACAA
>JAIRXX010000008.1 GCA_031268065.1 Propionibacteriaceae bacterium | reverse complement strand
CTGGGCCGAGATTGAGCATGTTGCGCATCTTTGCCAGATTCTCCTCTATCTCCGTCAGGCTGTCGTATTCTTTCGGCGCTGCTGGCTGCGGCGCCTTGGAAACCTCTTGGCCGGAATTGGCGACTATTTGCCGCATCCGCGCCAATTCCCGTTCCAATTCGGAGGCCCCGTCATCGACGGTACGCGGAGCGCTGTCTACCGGGGTGCGTGCCGTAGTCGCCGGACCGAAGATTGAGCTGACCAAATCCATTGCCGAGCCGGAGTCGGTTGAGATTTCCGGCATCGGATAATCCCTGATCGGCGGCGGGGCCGGTGGGGCGTCAGCCAGCGGGGGCAGGTTGAAAGCGGCCAGCGGATCGGCGTCGGCCAAAACCGGCTGGGCAGGGTCGATAGCTGGTGGGGCGGCAGGTTCCGCCGCCAGCTCAAGTTGCGCTGGCTCTGCTTCTGCTTGCGGCGGCGCTGGTTCTCCCGCAACCGGGCGGACGAATTCGCCCGGACGTTTGCCCCGGCCCGAAGGCTTGGGCCGGGGGGGCGCAACCGGCTCCGGTGGCGCTGGCACCTCGGCACTAGCCGGAGCGAAGTCGGGAACCGGGGTTGGAACGGCAGTGCCAGGCTCAGCCATAGCGGGGACCGGGGTCGGCTCAGCCATAACGGGGACCGGAGTTGGCTCAGCCATAGCGAGGGCCGGGGTCGGCTCGGGAAGAATGGGTGCCGGGGTCGGCTCGGGCAAGGCGGGAGTCGGCTCGGGCAAGGCGATGCTCGGGGGTGGGGCGGCTGGGGTTGGTTCTGGACGGACAAAGTCCTGGAATTCAACCGGCTCAAATTCCACCGGCTCAAAGGCGAGCGGGGCGAATCTGGACGGGGCAAACGGAACTGGCTCCGGGCTGTCGGATACCGCTGGCTCGGCCACTGGCGTTGGCACGGCTGGGGCAGCTGGGGTTGGCACGGTCGGCACCGCTGGGGTTGGCAGGATCGAGGCGGCTGGCGTAGGAACGGCTGGGGCCACCGGCGTTGGATCGGCCACCGGCTCCGGCGCAAACAGTGACTCGGGCACAGTTCGCGGCTCGGGCATGACGCGCGGCTCGGGCATGACGCGCGGTTCGGGCGGAATCGGCTGTGCCAAGGCGTTGTCGCCAACGGCGGCTGGCGCTGACTCAGCCTGGGCGGGCGCGGTGGACTCAATCGGGGCGGACGCGGTGGGAGACGGCTCGGCTAGCGCCGCTTCCGAAGCCTCTGCCAGGCCCTCAGCCGGTTCAGCCAGGGCTGGTGCGGGCTGCTCCTCGGCAGCCTTGCCCGGACGGGTGATGAACAGCGCCAATCCAGCCACGACCAGCAGCACCGCCGCAGTGATCCAAAATGACCAGGGGCCGTCCAGATGGCGGCAGTCGGGGGAACCGAAAGCGCGGCAAAGCAAGCCATCGCTGGAACCAGAGGTCCGCACAGCCAAGGCGATGGGAAATGACGAAAGACCGGCGATCAGGGCCAAGACCGAATGGTTGCGGGTGTTCTTCAGCAGCAACAATGCCACAACGAGCACCACAGGAATGACCGCTGTGTACCAACCCGCAATCGTCAGACCCCAACCGGAGAACTCCAAAACAGCCCAGCCCGCGACCATTCCAGTCAACAGCCACAGCAAGTATGACCACCAAGGTATTTGCTTATTCACCATTCGGCTCCTCTCCACTTGCCCCAGCTAGCCTATACGCCACCTTGAGCCTAATCAGGCTTCGGCCTGCCGGAAAGTGCGATATTGCCTAATGAAACGCCATAAAGCATCGCCGCAGGCCTCCCCGCCGCAGCGATTCGGACCCTGCGGCGAAGCTGGTCAGATCGCCCGGCGCGGAACAGATTCGATTACATCCGAGACGTCTTTGCCCAAGTATGCCCGCCCGGCGTGCTCGGCCACCCTGGTATTGGCCACCAGATCGTACAGCGTGCGCCCCGAGCCGGTAAACAGCGAAACCAGGTAGCACATCGGCAGCCCCACTGCGATGAAGGTGAGAATCCACGAATCTATTCCGGGGGCGAGCAAGGAGATGCCTGCCAACTGCGCCAGCAGCATGGGAACGGTGATTTTCGCCGCATTTCGCAAAACCGCCCTGGGCAACTTCACCCGGCCACCGTCCGCGTCGAGGACACGAAGCCCGAAACAGCGCTTGCCAGGCGTACCCTGGCGCGGCCCCGACTCCCAGGCCGCAAAAAAGGCAAGCGCCCCGATGGAGCTGCAGCCGCCGATTCCCGCCTGCACCCAGATTGCGCTCAGCGTCTTAGTCCAGCCCAACCCGGAGGCGACGGCAAAAGCGACCGCCACCAAGAGGGCCCAAGCCAAGACCAGAGCGGCATCGACCAAGCCTGCCAGCAACCTCCGACGCACCATGTGCTCAAGCGTACGCCAGACCAGCGTCACAATATCGGGGCGAAACTCGCTCCACGCGCGGTCAATTCCGCCTCTCCCCCGTCTTCGGCGGTGAGCACCCAAACCCCACGCGCGGTGATGGCGATGGTGTGCTCCCAATGGGCGGCTTTCGAGCGGTCACGGGTGACAATGGTCCACTCGTCGTCCAAGGTGGCTGTGGCTGGCGATCCCAGCGCGATGATCGGCTCAATGGCCAGGCACATCCCCGCCACAAGCTGCGGGCCAATCCCCGCCCGCCCGAAATTGGGCACGTCGGGGTCCATGTGCATCTCAGTGCCGATACCGTGTCCGGTGAATTCCCGCACGATGCCGTATTTCTTCCTTCGGCCAGCCCGCAGTGACGACTCAATAGCCGCAGAGATATCCCCGAGCCGCCTGCCAGTTCTCGCGGCGGCGATCCCGTCCCACATGGCACGGCGGGTGTCGGCGCTGAGCGCTGCCGCAGAAGCGTCCACCTCCCCGACCGCAACGGTGCGGGCTGAGTCCCCGTGCCAGCCCTGGTATTCCACGCCGAAGTCGATGGAGACTAGATCGCCATCCGCGAACCGGCGGCCACCGGGGATGCCGTGGACCACTTCTTCGTTCACCGAGATACAGGTGACTGCGGGAAAGGGCGGCAGCCCGGAGTGTACACCGTAGCCGAGGAAAGACGATGTTGCCCCAGCCTCGGCCAACAACTGCCTTGCCAGCGCGTCAAGCTCACTTGGGGTGGCCCCCGGTTTGCAATGCTCGACCAACACGTCCAAGATCCGGCTGACGATCAACCCGCTGGCGCGCATCGCCCGAAGCTGGTCATCGGTCTTGAGCTGGAAGCTGCCGCGCCGCAACACGTTCAGGAGAGTTTCGCGTCCAAAGCACCGGTGATGCGCTGGGCGACTTCTTCGATGGCACCGATGCCGTCCACTTCGACCAGCACTCCGCGCTCGCGGTAGATGGCCAGCAATGGGTCGGTAGCCTCGTTGTAGACCGCCATACGATGCTTGATCGTCTCTTCGTTGTCGTCGGCGCGGCCCTCAATCTCGGCCCGGCGCAGCAGCCGGGCGATGAGCGGCTCTTGCTCGGCCACCAGGGAGATCACCGCGTCGATGGCCGCACCGGTGTTGGCCAGCACTTTGTCGAGCGACGCAACTTGGCCAAGGGTGCGCGGGTAGCCGTCGAGCAGCCAACCGTTGGCCGCGTCAGCCTCTGCCAATCTGTTCTCCACGATGGAGTCAGTGATTTCGTCGGGCACGTAGCCGCCGATCTCCATGATCCGGGCGACTTCCAGGCCGAGCGGGGTTTCGTTCTTGACGTTGGCCCGGAAAATGTCCCCGGTGGAGATAGCCGGTATGCCGTAATGGGTGGCGATGTCCTTGGCCTGGGTGCCCTTCCCGACTCCGGGAGGGCCCATGATGAGCAGTCTCATCTGAGAAATCCTTCATAGTTGCGCTGTTGTAGCTGGCTTTGTATCTGCTTAACGGTATCAAGGCCGACACCCACAATGATCAAAATGGACGTGCCGCCAAAGACGAACTTCGTCTGGGTGTTGAACACCAGGAAGGCCAGGTTCGGGATGAGCGAAATGACGGCCAGGTAGAGCGAGCCGGGGAAGGTCAGCCTGTTCAGCACATACCTCAGGTAGCGAGCCGTCGGCCCGCCCGCCCGTGTGCCGGGGACGAAGCCGCCGTACTTCTTCATGTTGTCGGCAACTTCGTCGGCATTGAAGGTGATTGAGACGTAGAAGTAGGCGAAGCCGATAATGAGCAGCGCGAAGACCAGCGAATACACCCAGCCGTCGCCAGCCAGGTTGGCGGATATCCAACCAGCCAACGGGTCCGGGTTGCCCTCGGCGTCCAGCGGTCTGAACTGGGCGTAGAGCATCGGCAGGTAAAGGATGGACGAGGCGAAGATGACCGGGATGACACCGGCTTGGTTGACTTTCATCGGAATGTAGGTGGTGGTGCCGCCGACCAGTTTGCGGCCCACCATGCGTTTCGCGTATTGCACTCGGATACGGCGCTGGGCCTGCTCCACGAAGATGACGCAGGCCATGACCGCCAAGCCGATCAGCAAGACGATGATGAACATGATCCAACCCTCAGCCTCGCTGGAGCGGGACTCTTTGATCCCCCACAACGAAGCCGGGAACTGCGCGGCTATCTGGGTGAAGATCATCACTGACATGCCATTGCCGACGCCTCGGTCGGTGATCAACTCGCCCAGCCACATGATGACGCCGGTGCCGGCTGTCATGGTCAGGATCATCACGATGATCGGGAACAGGCTCGCGTCATAGACCAAATCGCGGTTGCAGCCCTGGAAGAGCTGCTTGTTCACTGCCAGGGTGACGAATGCGGTGGAGTTGAGCACTGCGAGCATCAGCGTCAGGTAACGGGTGTACTGGGTGATCTTCGCCGTTCCAGACGCTCCTTCTTTCTTGAGCGCTTCCAGCCGTGGGATGACCACAGTCAGCAATTGCAGAATGATGGACGCGGTGATGTAGGGCATGATGCCGAGGGCGAAAACCGCCAACTGCAGCAACGCGCCGCCGGAGAACAGGTTGATCATGGAGTACAGCCCAACGGCGTCTCCCGCAGCGGCCTCAACGCGGCAGGTGTTGACATTGACCATGTTCACGTTCGGGGTCGGAATGACCGACCCAGCCCGGAAGATGGCAAGAATCATCAACGTGAAGAGAATCTTCCTGCGCAGGTCCGGTGTCCGCAGGGCATTCCCGAAGGCAGACAGCATCCTCAAATCTCCTTAACCGTGCCGCGCCTAGTCAGCACACAACCTGTCAGACTCTACCAAGTGTTGGGCAGAATCGCCTCTTTTCGCCGATCTTTCGCGTTGTTTGCCCCGCGTGGCGCCCGCTTCTTGAGATTAGTCGCCCAGGATGCCGATGGGGATGATGTCTTCGATGGTGAAGGGCAGGACTTTGACGCCGCAGGCGGGCAACACGAAGAGCAGGAGCAGCGCGACACCCAGCAGCAAAGTCAATATGGACACGGCCCGGTTGAACGGGTGGGAGCCACGGCGGTCTTTGGGGACGCGCAGGATGGGCAAGATTATGTAGTCCATCAGCGAACTCAGCACCCAGAAGAAGACTCCCACACTCGCCACGGCCAACAAGATGGCGATGACCGCCACCCCGATTGGATTGTCCAAGGGGATATTGATCTTGGCTATGGTGTTGATTTTAACGCTCCGTCCTCGCCTCAACTGCTATTGGTGAGTCTGCCAGTTTGGCGGGGCTATGCCGCGCAAACACGCCGAACACCGGCTGGTAACACAGTTGTGCCCCGCCCTGGACAGAGCGGGGCACAACTGGCGAAATGCCAATCAGGCTACAGTCACTTCACCACTTGCCCAGTGGCAACCGACGCCTTGGTGACGCTGGCGTAGCCAGCTTTCTTGGCGGTGACCTTCACGCTGAGCTGCTTGCCCTCATCCTGACTTGTCAGGGTGTAGGAAGCCTTGGTCGCCTTGGCGATCTTCACGCCCGAGCGATACCACTGATAGGACAGCGATTTCGGAGCCGGAGACCATTTGCCGGCGTCAGCCTTCAAGATCTGCCCGACCTTGGCAGTGCCGGTGATCGTCGGCACCGGAGAAGCGGAAAACTTCTTCTGCGCGGCCTTCGCCACTACGGCTTTGCTCGCCTTGCTGGTCTTAGTCACCGACTTTACCCCGGCCTTCTTACCAGTGACCTTCACACTGATTTGCTTGCCCTTATCCTGCTTGGTCAGGGTGTAGGAAGCCTTGGTCGCCTTGTTGACCTTCACCCCGGAGCGATACCACTGATAAGACAGCGACACGCCTTTCCCCCAAGAGCCGGTCTTCACCGTCAAGACATTGCCGACTTTAGCAGCGGCCTTCACCGGATCCTTGCCGGTGGTCTTGTTGGTGAGCGTAGCGGTCTTGGCAGCGGCTGGCTTGCCCACTTTCACCGCAGCCGAAGCTTTGGTCAGCGACTGGTAGCCAGCCTTCTTGGCGGTGACCTTCACACTGAGCTGCTTGCCCAAGTCCTGCTTGGTCACGGTGTAAGAAGCCTTGGTCGCCTTGTTGACCTTCACGCCCGAGCGATACCACTGATAAGACAGCGAATCCGGGACCGGAGACCATTTGCCAGCGTCAGCCTTCAAGGTCTTGCCAGCCTTGGCCTTGCCGGTGATCTTCGGCGCGGGAGAAGTGGAAAACTTCTTCTGCGCCGGAGCCTTGTTCGGCACTGCCCGCATGGCGACCGTACCGGCTTCAGCGGCTGCCTGTGGAACAAAGGCCCCACAGGACAAACCCGCCGCCAAAGCGGCGCCTACAACAACAGAAATTACATTACGTACGCGCAAGATATACCCCCTAGTTAGCGCTTACCTGATTCAAGCTACTACCAGCATCCAAATCGCAACGACAGCGTTCTACTTGCCGCTGACTAGGCATATCAGAGCAAAACCACCCAGCATAATGCGCTTTGGGGATTTAGCAAAGCAGACTTGCCGACAGGTCAGCCGCCCACTTCTCCAGGCAGGCTCAACAGCCATTGCGCAGTGGCATAGCCCGAGGATGAGCCGGTAACCCGCACGCTGATCGTCACGCCGATGTCGGCTGCGGTCAGCTTGTAAACCGACCCAGTCGCTTTGGGGACCGGAAGGCTGGAACGGTACCACTGATACTTCAAAGACACTTTCGGGCTGGCGGCCCAACCGGTCACTTTGAGGGTCTGCCCCACCGCTGAGCCGCCTTCGATCTGCGGGCGGTGAACGGCGGCCAAGCTGCCCTGCTGGACTGTCTTGGCGCTGGAATACAACGACTTGCTCGCGTAACCGGTCTTGGTCCCGGTGAGCTTCACCTTGATCGACTTCTTGCTGTCCGCAGGGGCCAACTTATAGCTCTGCCCGGTGGCGTTGCCAATCGCTTTCCCGGAGCGGTACCACTGGAATTTCAGCTTGACCTCCCCTGGGCCCCAAGCTGTCGGGATAGCCGCGGTGAGCGTCTGCCCGACCTGGTACACACCGGTGAGGGTTGGGGCCGAGACCGGCGACAGCGTGCCCGCAGCCACCGTCTTCGCCTTCGAGGTCTTGTAAACAGCCTTATAGCCCGTTTTCGCGCCATAGACCCGCACGGTCAGCTTCTTTTTGTAATCGCTTTGGGTGATGGTGTAGCTGTAGCCCCGCCCAGCCGCACCGGTGATGGCCTTCCCCGAGCGGTACCACTGATAGGTCAATGCCACCGGCGCCGGCGTCCAGGCGGAGACTTTCGCCGTCACCGTATTGCCGACTTTAACCGTGCCCGAGATTGAAGGCGTCTTGGTCCCCAACGATCCCGCAGCGGTTTTCTTGGCTTTGGACGGTTTCGACAAGGTGTCGTTGTAGCCCGACTTCTTCCCGACCAGTTTCACTGTGATTTGCTTGCCGTACTGGCCAGCGGCCAACTTCAGGCTTGAGCCGGTGGCCCCCGCAATCTCAACCGAGTCGGCATACCAGCGATAGCCAAAAGAGGTCGGCTTCGGAGACCAGGTGCCCTTGGCACTCACTTTGACCGTCCCGCCGACCTTCGCCGTTCCAGACAGCGAAGGCGTGCCAATCTTGCTGAACGATTTGAGCGCAGACAGACTCGGGCCGACTACCTTGTCTTGGTAGCTGAACGAGGTTTGGGCGCTGACATAGCCGGGTTTGTTCCCCACCAAACGGAAGAAAATGTATTTCCCCTCGTCGGCGGCGGTGAGTTTGTAGGTCGCCTGGTTGGCGCCGGGGATGGGTGCCCAAGAAACCTTATCCGCGCCTCGGAACCATTGATAGTCCAAAGTCACCCCCGGTTCCCACCCTTCGCCGCGCAAAGTCAGCGTCTGGCCGACGTTCCACGATCCGCTAACAGCAAGGGTGCCCGGTGTCAATTGCGGAATGTTGTAGACCTTGACGGTGTAGCTGTACGACGCCGCCGCACCACCGCTCACTCCGCTCACATTCACCACATAGCTGTCCACCGCGCTGCCAGCCGGGGCCACCACCGATTCCGGCATGTACCACACCAGCGAATTGACGCCGTATCCGTCTTTCACGCTCTGGGTCTTGATTCCATTGAGTTGGGCGCCATTCTTGGTCACGCTGACGCTGGCTTTGCTGAAATTCGCCCCGGCCCGTGAAATCGACCATGCCCGGTTCAGCAATTTGGAGGGGAAGAAGCCCGCTGTCGGCCAGGGAATCCAAGCTGGATTCGCCGCCGCTGGGTTTTCCGGACTGCCATAGTTGTGGAAAATAGCGTTGGCATCGGTGGTTGAGCCAGCCCCAAATGTCTTCGCCGAGGGCAGCAACAGCCAACGGCGGTGGCCGATCACCTCGCGGTTGGTTGCGTCGGAATCATCCATGAAGAGCACGACGGCGCTCGCGCCCGCGCCCAGCGAGCCGCCGCCGAGGGCGATATTCGATTTAGCCGCCGCGTCGGCCCCGGTCTTGTTGTAGCAGGCCCAATTGCTGGGCGGAGTGTGGCTGAGCGCTCCCTGGGCCTGCATGAACAAC
>JAIRXX010000371.1 GCA_031268065.1 Propionibacteriaceae bacterium | reverse complement strand
TACGAGGTGGTCAACGACGACGTGGCGGTGGAGACTGAATTCTCCGGCGCGCTGGTCGAGGCGATGCGGGCGAGCCTGGCCGCCGAGGACGAACATGCCCGCGTCGTTCCGTATCTGCTCAGCGCCGGAACGGACGCCAAGGCCTGGTCCAAACTCGGGGTGCGCTGCTTCGGCTTCAACCCGCTCAAACTGCCCCCGGAGTTGGATTTCACCGCGCTCTTCCACGGCGTAGACGAGCGGGTGCCGGTGGAATCGCTGGAATTTGGCTGCCGGGTGTTCGACAATTTCTTAGACCAGGCGTGAGGGTGCCCGTTTAGCTGCCTGGGCAACAGCCAGGCCCTTCGGCCTGGCTGCAATTGGGTTGGCGCCGCAGTGGATATTTCGGCTTTGCGCGAATCGTGTTCAGTATGCTTGTCCTTGTCGAATGCCGGAGTAATATCGGTTCGGAATGTTTCACAAAGAAAGGCATTGCAATGCGGACTAAGACTAAAAAATTGTCCTTGATTGGCAAACTGGGCACTGCTGCCCTCATCGGTTCACTGGCTTTCGCTTTTGCGTCATGCAGCTCCCAGCCCCCTCAGCCGGAGCCGCCCCAGCCCGAGCCGTCCCAGCCGCAGATCAGCGGCGTTCCCAATCCGGTCGTGGAGTCCAGCCCCGATGAGATAAAGACCAAGCTTGGTTTTGAAGTCCAAGCGCCGGACGAGTATCAGTCCGTCGCGAAATACAGCATCATTGATGGTAAAACCGCGCAATTGGAATACGCGATAGAGAGCGGAAAAGGCCCGATCAAAGTGCTTTATCGCGCCGCTCGCACCGATGCCGACGACGCGCTTGCCATCTCCGGCGATCACAACAACTACAGCAAGGTGGACACGATCACGGTTGGCGACGGCCAGCAGGCAACAGTGCGGAGCAACGAGGGCACCGGCGCTGTCTCAGTGCTTTGGTACAACCCGAAAGTCGTGGACGGCGGGCTATCCGCCTCCCTGTCGGTTGATCCGGTCGTGGATGCCGGCGAAGTGAACGATATCGTCGCTTTCTTCGCCGCCCAGGAGTCGAAAGGCTTCTAAGCCAAGCGCAATTCGTTCGGGCCACCCGAAACATCGTCCAACGCCTGGGTGATTTCGGGCGGCAACTCGAACTGCTCGGCTTCGAGCAGGGGCCGCAATTGCGCCAGGTTCCGCGAGCCGAGCAACGGCGCGGTGACTCCTGGGGCATCGCGCACCCAGAGCAGCGCCACTTGGGCCGGGGTCATTTCCATGCCGCGTGCTGCCACTTGGACGGCATAGACTATCGCCGACGAGGGCTGCCCCAGGTATGGTTCGATGAACCAGGAGAAGTGTTCGGCGTCGGCGCGCGAGCCTCGGGGCACGCTGCCAGCGGAGTATTTGCCGGTGAGCACGCCGCGCCCGAGCGGGGACCAGGGGAACAGCCCCATCCCGAAGGCCCGCAGCGCGGGGATTATTTCGAATTCGGCGCGGCGGGCGAGCAGGGAATATTCGACCTGTGCGCTGGCTAGCTTGGCCCGTCCGGGGAAGGCCCGCTGCCAGGTGGCGGCTTGGGCGGTTTGCCAGCCGACGAAATTGCTCACCCCCGCATAGCGGACCGAGCCGGCGGCCACGGCGGTGTCTATGGCTGCCAGCGACTCTTCCAGCGGCGCGTCCCCCCAGGCGTGGAGTTGCCACAGGTCGATGTGGTCGGTGTGCAACCGGCGCAGCGATTCGCGCAGGTCGGCGAGCAAGGTTTGCCGGGAGGTGTCGATGGCTTGCTTGCCGTCGCGGGACACGAAGCCCGCCTTGGTGGCGATCACCAGGGATTCCCGGTTCAACTCGGTGCGGATGAGTTTGCCGATGATCCGCTCGGCATCGCCGCCGCCGTATGCCGCGGCGGTGTCGATCAGATCGCCCCCCGCCTCCACGAAGGCCAAGGCCATCCGGCGGGCGTCCTCGTAGGAAGTGTCGCGTCCCCAAGTCAGCGTTCCCAACCCCGTCCTGGAGACGCTGAGGCCGGATTTGCCGACTTGCCGGTGCCGCATGGCTTTACGCGGTGAGCACGCCGCTGGCGAGCAGCGCGGCCACCAGCGCTGCCAGGCCGAGGCGGTACCAGACGAATGCTTTGAAGGAATGCGTGCTGACGAATTTGAGCAGCCAGTGGATCACCGCAAATCCGACGCCGAATGCGATCAGCGTCGCCAGCGCTATCGGCCCCCAGGCGGGATTCGGGTCGGCTTCGGCCAAGTCTTTCAGCTCGTACAGCCCGGAGCCGAAGACGGCGGGGATGGCGAGCAGGAAGGCGTAGCGGGTGGCGGCTGGTCGCTGGTACCCCAGGAACAGCCCAGCGGAGATGGTGGCTCCCGAGCGGGAGACGCCGGGGATCAGCGCACAGGCCTGGGCCAGTCCGAGGATTATCCCGTGCGGCCAGGTCAACTGGTCCAGGCTCCGCTCATGCTTGGCCAGGGAGTCGGCGGCGAGCAGGATCACCGCGACTACGGCCAGCATCGCCACAGTGACCCAGAGATTTCGGAAGCTGGTCTCGATCTGGGGTTTGAGGCTCAGCCCGAGCGCCACGATCGGGATGGTGCCGACGATCACCAGCCAGCCCATCCGGGCGTCGGGATCGTTGCGGGGTACCTTGCCGAAGAGCGACAAAAACCAACGCGAAATGATTCGCCCGATGTCTTTGGCGAAATAGAGGATCACCGCAGTCTCGGTGCCGAGCTGCGAGATGGCGGTGAAGGCGGCTCCGGGATCGTGCCCGCCGAAGAAGAGCTGCCCGGTGATCGACAGGTGCGCGCTTGACGACACCG
>JAIRXX010000355.1 GCA_031268065.1 Propionibacteriaceae bacterium | reverse complement strand
CTGGCCCGCTTCGACGCCGTGTACGCGACCCACTTCAAGGCCAACATCCGGCGCTTGGTGGACTATCCGAATCTCTGGGACTACGCGCGTTTCCTCTATGCCACCCCGGCCTTCCGCGACACCACCCGCTTCGACCACATCAAGCGGCACTACTACACCACCCACCCGCATATCAACCCGACCCGGATCATCCCGGCAGGATTCGACACCGACTGGGAAGCGCCGACCCGGCGGGCGAAAGCTGACCCCCTGCTCGCCAAATCTGCCTAACATTTGGCGGCATCATTGCGGGCAGCTCACTTGCCGCCCAAACCGGCTGTGCTCAAGTCGTTTGACGCGGCAAAGCTGAGGCGCGGATACACCTCATCCGCGCCAAATTGGCCCAGCCCGAAACACCCCGGACGCCGCTGGCGAAACATCCGCCGCGCAGCGCCAAACTGCCCCTTACAATAGGACGCCGGGCATTTGCGCCGAGCAGAAGGCCGCGCCCCATTCGGATCGCGGCCCCAAGGCTGGCATTTGCGCGGCAGCACCCACAGCAAAGGACTGGAAATGACCGTCGAAAAAGCCTGCGAGAACGCCGACTGGTGGCGTGACGCCGTTGTCTACCAGATCTACCCGCGCTCCTTCGCCGATTCCAACGGCGACGGCATCGGCGATCTGCCTGGTATTTGCTCACGGGTGGGCTATCTGCGCGAACTGGGCGTTGACGCCGTGTGGCTCAGCCCGTTCTATCCTTCCGCGCTGGCAGACGGCGGCTATGACGTGGACGACTACCGCGACGTCGATCCGAAGATCGGTTCCTTGGCCGACTTTGACCAGTTGGTGGCAATGTTGCATGGCGCGGGCATCAAGGTGATCCTGGACATCGTTCCCAACCATTCCTCCAACCGCCACGCCTGGTTCCGCGAGGCGCTGGCCAGCCCCAAAGGCTCTCCCGCGCGCGACCGCTACATCTTCCGCGACGGCCTGGGGCCGGACCTGGACCAGCCGCCCTCGGATTGGCAGGCAACTTTCGGCGGCTCGGCCTGGGAACCGGTGGGCGATGGGCAGTTCTACTTCCACCTCTTTGCCCCCGAACAGCCGGACTGGAATTGGGACAATCCGGAAGTCCGCGCCGACTTCTGCAAGACACTGCGCTTCTGGGCGGACCGGGGCGTAGACGGCTTCCGGGTGGATGTCGCCTTCGGCTTGGCCAAAGACTTCTCCGCCGACCCGCTGCCGAGCGCCGCCGAGCTGGCGGCCATCCCCGCCGGACCCGACCACCCTTACTACGACCGGGACGAGGTGGACCAGATTTACGCCGAGTGGCGGGAAATATTCGACTCCTATGATCCGCCGAAGGCCGCCGTGGCTGAAGTCTGGGTGGAGATTCCAGAGCGCCGCGCCCGCTACGCCACCAGCGCGTCTTTGGGGCAGGCATTCAACTTCGACCTGCTCCGCGCCGATTTCCGGGCCGCCGATTTCAAGCAGATCGTGAGCGAGAATCTGAAGTCCGCCGCGAAGTCTGGCTCTTCCTCGACCTGGGTGCTCTCAAACCACGACGTGGTACGGCACGCATCCCGCTACGGGCTGCCGCTCACCGACCCGGCTGTTCCCTACACTGGCGGCGGGCAGGGGCCGACCTGGGACCGTGACCGGCGCTGGCTGTTGACCGGCGGCAAATCCCCGGCAGAGGACCGCGACCTGGGCCTGCGCCGGGCCAAGGCGGCGACGCTGTTCATGCTCGCCCTGCCCGGATCGTCCTATCTCTACCAGGGCGAGGAATTGGGCCTGCCCGAGGTGGCCGAGTTGGCCGCCGCCGACCGGCAAGACCCGACATTCTTCCGCAGTCCCGGCTTCGACACCGGCAGAGACGGCTGCCGCGTGCCCCTGCCCTGGAGCCCGACCGGAAGTTCCCTCGGCTTCGGCGACGACGGCGCCCACCTCCCGCAACCAGCCTGGTTTGCCTGGTTTGCCGCGTCCGCCCAAGACGGCCAACCCGGCTCCACCCTGGAGTTCTACCGCCAGGCCATAGCCGCCCGCAAGACCCTGCTCGGCGCCGACGACGACACCCTGGAATGGCTGGACTCACCCCCCGACACCCTGCACTTCCGCCGTGGCCATTGGCACTGCTTCACCAATTTCGCCAACACCCCAGCCCCAATCCCCACCGGAGAAGTCGTGTACTCCAGCGCCCCGCCCGGCCAAACGGTCCCAGCCGCCAGCACCCTCTGGCTAGTCGAGCCGACTCCCGGCGAGATCAGATAGTGGTGCCATAGCAGCTTCGTCATTGACCTTGCCTGGCATGAGGCCGAACCGGGGAATGTTCTTGGCTGGAGTCGCGCTGAGCAGCGCGACTGGCTCACCGCGGCGCTCGATGATGACCTGCTCGCCCGCACTCACCTTGTCGAGCAGCCGCGACAGATGAGTCTTCGCCTCCCGAACATTCACCGTAACAGTCATAACGCTCAGCCTAGCAAGCTGAAGAACCTCCATCCTCGCTTCCCCAACGGCGAGCCAGTGCGCATCCTCCCCGGCTGATACCGACCTCGCCAACACCCACGGCGGCATCTTGGATGCCCCACCTCTGCTCCGGATAGGGCCGCCTTTAGCGTTGCCGACCTTTTGAGACCGTCTCGCCGCGCTGAAACGGGAATCCGCTGTGGGCGGCCTGCCGGATCACTCGCTGAGCAGGGCGTCTACGAAGGCTTCGGCTTCAAAGGGGGCCAGGTCGTCCACACCTTCGCCTAGGCCGATTAGCTTTACCGGAACGCCCAGCTCGCGCTGCACTTGGACCACTATGCCGCCCTTGGCCGAACCATCCAATTTGCTCAACACGATGCCGGTTACGTCCACCACTTCGGCAAAGACACGGGCTTGGGCCAAGCCATTCTGGCCGGTGGTGGCGTCAATCACCAACAACACCTCGGTGACCGAAGCCTGACGCTCGACCACCCGCTTGATCTTGCCCAACTCATCCATCAGGCCAGCCTTGGTGTGCAACCGCCCAGCCGTGTCCACCACCACAGTGTCCACCTGGTCCGCGATCCCGGTGGCAACCGCGTCAAAAGCCACCGAAGCCGGATCGCCGCCCTCAGCGCCGCGCACCACCGGAACCCCGACCCGCGAACCCCAAGTCTCCAGCTGATCAGCCGCAGCGGCCCGGAAAGTGTCAGCGGCGCCCAACAGCACCGAATGCCCCTGCGCCACAAGCACCCTGGCCAACTTGCCAATAGTCGTCGTCTTGCCGGTCCCGTTCACCCCGACGACGAGCACCACGCCGGGTCCGCCGTCCGCTGTCACCATCAGGGCGCGGTCCAAGTTGGGATCGACCAATCTGACCAATTCCGAGCGCAGCACCTCTTTGGCCGCCGCCGGATCGCTCTCCCCTTCGACGCCCATCTTCGCCCGCAGCGCGTCGATCAACTCAGTGGTTGGGCCAACCCCCAAATCCGCTGTGATGAGCGCGGTCTCGAATTCATCCCAAGCATTCTCGGAGAGCCGGTCAGCCTTCAGCAAGGCCAACAGCCCTTGTGCCAGCGGGTTCTCAGCGGCAGCGAGACGGCGGCGCAGCCTGGTGAGCCGAGACGCCGGAGCCTCGGGGATTTCACGGGCCGCAACGTCTGCCTCAGCTTCAGCCTGCGCCCTTGGCTCCCCCGGAGCATCCGCCGCAAATCCCGCTGGCTCTACCGTGGCCGAATCGACATCCAGCTTGGCTTTTCTGGCTCTGTTGTTGCTGACCATGATGATCGCCGCTGCGATGGCGATGGCGAGCACGATGCCGCCCACCACCAACCAAACCATGACGTCGTAAAGAATATTCATGACCCATATGCTACGCCGAAGCGCACCGACACCGGCTGCGCCGGTCTGGGCAAGCTACCGCTTGGGTGATTCAGCCGGCGCCGACTCCCCGGCGTCCACAGGCTTCTCCGAAGCTGATGCCGCGCTGCGAGCCGAGAAGGCGCTGCGGGCGGAAAAGGCGCTGCGAGCCGATTGCGGAAGCTCCTCGAAGAAGGTGACCAGGCCAGGTGGCGGCGCTGCCTCGCCGTTGAGATGGCGCACCGTCGCGGCCATCTTCTGCGAGAGTTTGGCTTTGCGGTAGCGCTGGGTGCCAGCTCCGATGGCGACAACAATCATAATGATCAGGCTCACGCCCAACGCGACGATAACTGCTGCATACGCTAGTGTCACCAGCCCACCTTTCCGATAAGTCCAGTATGCCGTTCAGGGCTGAGAAGAGGCTTAAAACTGGCTGAAGGCCGACATTTTTCTTCCGCCGCCGAAGCTGTGCGCCAAACCTGGCCAAACGAAAACCGCCGCAGCGGCTAGCCGAACCACCGCAGACGCTTGACGCCAGCTATTCCTCGCGCAGACGCTGGCTGATGACCGCAGTCACCCCGTCACTGCGCATAGTCACCCCGTAGAGGGCGTCAGCCACTTCCATCGTGCGCTTCTGGTGGGTAATCACCAGGAGTTGGCTGGCCTGGCGCAACTCTTCGTAAATCTCCAGCAGGCGGCCCAGATTCACGTCGTCCAACGCCGCTTCCACCTCGTCCAAGATGTAGAACGGGCTGGGCCGGGCCTTGAACAGCGACACCAGGAAGGCGATGGCCACCAGTGAGCGCTCCCCGCCGGAGAGCAGGGAGAGCCGCTTGACTTTCTTCCCCGCCGGACGCGCCTCGACCTCGACCCCGGTGGTCAGCCACAGCCCTGGCTCGGTGGGCACCAGCCGACCTTCGCCTCCGGGGAACAAGCGCTGGAAACTGCCCTCGAATTCTTTTGCCACGTCCAAGAAGGCGGCCTCGAAGACTTCCTGCATGTGGGCGTCCACCTCATCGATGATGCCGAGCAAGTCCGCACGGGTCTTGCGCAGATCGTCCAGCTGCTCGGCGAGGAAGCTATGCCGCTCCTGCATCGCCTGGTATTCCTCCAAGGCCAGCGGGTTCACCCTCCCCAAGATCGCCAGGTCGCGTTCTGCCGCCCGCAGCCGCCGCTCCTGTTCGGCGCGGATGAAGGCCACCGGCTCGCCCGGCGTGCCATCCTCGCCCCCCTCGCCCGCTGGGGGAAGGATTGGGGCGATAGGCACATCAGGGCCGTACTCGCGCAGCAGCGCCTCAGGTTCGTAGCCCAATTCGGCCATCGCCTTCTCCGCGATTTGGCTCAGCCTCATCTCCTGCTGGGCGCGCGACAATTCGTCCCGGTGGGCCGAATCGACCAGCGTCTCAAATTGCTTCGCCAATTCCCTTCCCCGACTGCGGGTGCTGCCCAGCGCGGCCTCGGCCTCGTTGCGGGTGGTCTGCGCGGACACCCTGGCCTGCTGGGCCAAAGCGGAGCTGGCCTCGATGCATTCGCTCAGCCAGGCGGCGGCCTTGCCCACCGCTTGGGCGATCTCAGCCTCTTTGCGCATCGCCTCCCGGCGCAGTTCGGCCTTGATCCGGGCATCTATCTCAGCCTTGGCAGCCCGTTCCAAGCTTTCCACCCGCGAATGCAGCGCCCTAGCCCGTTCCTCCACGGTCCTAAGCGCCAGCCTGGCGTCCATCTCCGCAGCCCGCGCCGCTGAAGCCAGGTCGGCGGCCCGGTCGCGCTCGCCGGGATCGGCCTGCACCACCTCGGTTTGCGCACTGGCCCGCTCTAACCGGCCCTCCAATTCGGCCAAGGCGGCAAGCGATGTCGCCTTGGCTTCCTCGGCGGCGGAAATCGCCTCCGTCAAACGCCCAGCCTCAGCAGTCGCAGCCCGTCCGGCTTGGTTGAGCGAACTCGCCTCCTCGGCAAATGCCGCGTATCGCGCGTCGGATTCGTTGAGCCTGGCGATGGCCGCCTCTAGCCGCTGCCGGGCCGTTGCGCAGGCGTTCTGCTTGTGGGCCAGGGTGAAACGAAGCCGCTCCAGCTCGGATTGGACGTCGGCCAGCTCGG
>JAIRXX010000339.1 GCA_031268065.1 Propionibacteriaceae bacterium | reverse complement strand
ATGGCATTGCTGTAGACGGCTGTTCCCGAAGCGTAGTAGACACCGGCTCCGAGTGTGAGCGTCTTCTTCTTCACCAGGGTCAACTGCGATTGGTTGAGCTTGATCTTGACCGGGCAAGTGTCCGCCCGCACCAGGCCCGACACAGCGCCGACAATCTCGTTGATCGCCGCATCGACCTCCGCCTGGGTGCTGTCGGAGTTCGCCGCCACCGCCTGCGCGTTGGCCAACACCGACAGGTATGCCTGCCACGAGTTGGTTGTGTAGACGCCGCCCAATTCGCTGGCGGTTTCCCCCGGCACGTCCGAAGGCACCAAACCGGCGTCGCGCAGACTGTTCAAGACGGACTTCAACGCGGAGGTCTTGACAGCTTGCAAGCCGGACATCGCGTCCACCAGGTTAGCTGCCGCCTCGGTGACCGCTGCCACACTGGGGTTGGCGTCTGCCAAAACCGCATTGGCGGCACTCAGCGCGGAGCTGAATGGCGTCCAGCTAGACCCGCTGTACTCGGCTTGTTTCAGCTCGGCAGCAAGCTCGACAACCAGCTGCAGGGAAGAAACGTCCGCCTTGAGCGCTTCTTGTGCGGCCGCCAGGGCGGTCTGGGCGTCTTGCAGTTGCGTAAACGCCGCCGCAGAGTCGGCAAGCAGTTGCTGGCCCAGCGCAAGCGCGGCGGAGAATTCTGCCCAGCTGGCCTGGTCATAGCCGGTGGGGCTGAGCAGCAGCCCGGCTTCCACCTGCTGGGCCAACTCGGCTTTGACGGCTTCGATCTTCTCCGGAGCTACGACGGTGACGGATAGCCTGGCGGCTGCGTCACTGGCGGCGGCAGAGGTGCCGATGCTGAGCCGCCGGGTGCCTTCCGCGAATTCCCATTTGTCGGTGTCGGCATCCCAGTATTCAAACTGATGGGAGTCAATGGGAATTTCAACGACCTTGCTTTCCCCTGCGGCGATATCCACCTTGGCAAAACCGACGAGCTTAGTCGCTGCCTGCACTGCGCTGGAGTCGTTCGTCGGATCGGCGTAGACCTGGACGACCTCACTGCCGGAACGGCTGCCGGTGTTCGCCACCTTCACTGTTGCCTTCACTACCGCGCCTTCTTGGGCGACCGTTGCGTCTGACAATTCGAAGGTGGTGTAGGACAGGCCGTAGCCGAACGGGAAGAGCGTGGCGACCTTGTTCTTGGCATACCAGCGGTATCCAATGTCAAGGCCTTCGGCATAATCCTCTTCGCTCTCGACGCCCGGATACACCGAAGGATTGCCGCCGATGAGCGACTTTGCCTCGGAGACCGGGAAGGTCTGGGTCAGCTTGCCCGATGGGTTCACATCGCCGTAGAGCAGTCGGGCCGTGGCCTCAGCGCCTCTCTGGCCGGGGTAATACATATCCAAGACGGCCTTGACCTTGCCGAGCCACGGCATGGTGAGCGCGGAACTGGTGTTCAGCACCACGATGGTGTTCGGGTTGGCATTCGCCACTGCCTCGATTAGCCCATCTTGCCCAGACGGCAGGGTGAGGCTGGTCCGGTCGGCCATCACGGCGGTCTGGTCATAGGCGAATACGATTGCCACCTCGGCTGCGCTCGCCGCCGCTGTGGCATCTGCAAAAGCGGTCTCCACCCCTGATGGGGTAATCCAGGTGAGGCGGCCTTGTCCGGTGACCATGAGCATGATGTCATGCTCGCCAGCGGTCAGGCTGATGGTGCCCGATGCGGAATCAGCCCCCATAGCCTGAATGACCGTTTGGCCGTCAATGGTCATGTTGATGATGCCCATGACACTTGAGTTGAAGGTGTATGAACCGGGTTCGGAGATTGTCAGCTTGCCCGTGTACGGGGGAATGAACGCACCCGGCGGGATAATCTCGCCTGTGGCGTCAAACGGGAAGCCAGCAGTCACCGCGCCAGCGGGAATCGGCTGGCCAGCGGGGCTTCCGCTGTTATAGGTGACGGTCGCGGAAGCGCCAGCCCGCTCGGTGATGGTCTCGACGGGCGACTTTGCCACTCCGGCTTCCATCGAGGCGCTGCCGGAGCCGCCCACCTTAGGCTCAGCCGCAGTCAGGCCGAATACGGCTATGGTGTCGTCACCGGCGGAAAGCGGCAGGATGCCGTCATTCTTCAACAGCACCGCTCCGGCCTCGGCTACGTTTTGGGCGACCCCCTGGGCTTTGGTGGAAGCCGCTGCCGCAGGCGGACGATTTGCCGCAGCGCCGTCCAGCAGGCCGAATTTCTCCATCTGGCTCAGAATGCGGGCCACGGCGTCATTGAGGGCGGTGACGGGGACTGTTCCGTCAGCGAGGACCGGCTCCATGAACGAGGGCAGGAAATAGCCCCGGTTCGCCTGCGAGTCCGGCCAGAACATCGCCTGGTCGAGACCGGCGTTCATGTCGGTGGGGTCATGCGCGGTGCCCCAGTCGGACATCACCCAGCCTTGGAAGCCGAGTTCATTCTTCAGGATGTCGTTCAGCAAGATGGAATTGCTGGCAGAGAAGGTGCCGTTCACCTTGTTGTATGCCGACATCACCGCGCCGGTTCCAGCCGCCACTGCTGCTGCGTAACCAGGCAGATAGACCTCGTGGAAGGCCTGTTCGCTGACATTGGCGGAGACGGCGGTCTTGTTCGCCTCCTGGTTATTCAGCGCATAGTGTTTGGCGGTGGCTATCATCCCGGCGTCCTGGACTCCGGAGATTTCTTTGGCGGCGATCGCGGCGGTGACCAGCGGGTCTTCGCTGAAGGTCTCGAAGTTGCGGCCACTTTGCGGCACGCGGATGATATTGATCATCGGGGCGAGCAGCACGTCCTCTTGCAAAGCCCGGCCCTCTTCCCCGACGGCCTGCCCGTAGGCGTAGGCGAGGTCTGGGTCAAAGGTGGACCCGAGCATGGTGGGTACCGGCATCGCCGTCGCTTTTTCGGTAATACCGGTGCCGGTGCGGATGCCCGCAGTGCCGTCAACAAGCCGGAGCGGGGGAATGCCCAGCCGCTCGACGCCGGGGATATAGCCAGCAGAGGTGATGTCCGCCGGATCCACATTGTTTACGACGAAGCTGAGTTTTTCGGCCTGCGTCATCTGGGCGATCAGAGAGGCGACTCTGCTGCTTGGGGTGATGGTCACCCGGGCGATGGTGGCATTGTCAGCGCTTGCGGACACCGGCGCCAGCGTCGCGGACAGTGCCGCCGCCAAGGCAATGGCGGCAGCACGGGTGATCCTGCGACCGCCTGGGGCGTTCGGTCTGGATTTCATATTTGTCGTTCTCCCGTTCTTCGTTGAAGGTAACTCGCAATTCGGCAGAGTCTTAACGATTATTTCCCCCTCCAAACGCCGCCACATCGTCTGGCCGCACCATCTTTGCCTAGTCCAAACGCACTAGTTGACTGCTTTTGGGCGGTGATACCGTCTGAGGATGGATTCCTGCCTTGCGGCTAGCGGGCCATCCGGCCTTTCTGTTGCCCTGCGCCCGAGACTGCTCGAATTGATTGCCCTGTGTTGCGTTGGCGCCGCTGTGGTTTTCGACGTCATCCTCGCGGTCGTGTACGGGCGGTCGCCGGTCGCGGTGGTGGACACGCTATTGCTGCTGCTTGCCGCCTTTGCCGTTGAGCTGAAATCTTCAGCATGGCTGGGCTTGGCGGGAGCAGCGATAACGCCAGTGGTGGCGGCGCTGCTGGGGCAAAACCCGGTGGACACTTGGCCTTGGGCCGCCTTTGTGGTCTTCCTTGCCACTATCCGATCTGTCCCATCCGCATTGGCAGGCTTGCTGATGGCAGTCGGCAACTGCTTGGCGATCTTCATCAGCAGTGGGCAGATCAACGGGAGCATGCTCGCAGCGGTCTTCGCCCCATTCGCTTTCGCATTTGCCGGAGCCACCGCCCGTGAGCAGCGGAGACGCTGGGAAGCGATAGCCCAGCGCATCAAATTGGCCGAGGTGGCCCGTGAGTCTGAGGTCCGCCAACGCATCGCGCTGGAGCGCATCCGTATCGCCCGCGACCTGCACGACTTGCTCGGACAGGAGATCGTCATGGTCTCGCTGAATCTCAGCGCCGCCGAGCTTCAGATCACACCTGGCACCGAGGGCGCCAAAGCTTATCTCGGTGCCGCCCGCAAGGGCATCCAAGTGGTGCTGCGGGAAACCAAGCGCATCCTAACTGTGCTCCGCACTGA
>JAIRXX010000313.1 GCA_031268065.1 Propionibacteriaceae bacterium | reverse complement strand
ACCAAGGCGGCCAGCACTGAAATCAGCAAGCCGATGAGATACCAAGGTAGCAGCGATGCCAGCAGGGATGAGATGTCTGACCAGCCGAACATCGGGGCAATGAACAACAGCGCCACCTCCAAACCCGCCATGAAGCCGAAGATGGAGGCATTCGTGGCCAACCTCCGCCGACAGGCGCTGGCCTGTGCCAAGGCCAGCTCCGGTTGGTAGTAGAAGCCGAGTTCGTTGATCACCTATTCATTGTAGAGGCCCACCGATGGGCGAACGGCGCACGCGGGCTGCGTTAGCTAGAGCAGCTCCGAAGCGATAGGGGCGCAAAGGGGGGCATCCCGACGTTTTTTTGACGGAATCGCGCGTTGGGGTGCGCCGGTCAAGCTGAGAATTTGCTAAAGGTTCTAATCTTTAGGTAGTGGTTTTAATGAGGGGAAGGTCATGCCGAAGCTGGTTTCCGCTTTTGTGGCGTTGCTCTGTTTCGCTCTTAGCGGTTGCACGGCCGAGTTCGGCTCCTCGACGATCTACGTGCTTATTGTTGGCAAAAGCACGCAGGGCAAGTATTGGGAGGCCGTGCAGTCCGGGGCCAAAGTCCAGGCGGAGAGCGAGCACATCAAGATTCGCTATGTCGCGCCGGATTCCCCAGACGACGTGGAGGGGCAGCTCAGACTGCTCCGCGAAGCGTTGAACACCCGCCCCTCAGCGATAGCTTTCGCCCCGATCAGCCCGACCTCCGCAGTGAGCATGGCCAAAGAGGCGACGAAGGCTGGCATCCCCTTCATCGCTTTTGACACCCAATTGGAAGGCGTCAACCCGACGGTGACCGTGGCCACCAACAACAACACCGCCGCCGCCGAAGCGGCCCGGCACATGTGCGACCTGATTGGCGGCGGGGGATCAGTTGCCACGGTCTCTGACGCGCTCGGCCACCACACCGAGATAGACCGCTACATCGGGTTCCGCGACGGGCTGCGGGAAGACTGCCCCAAGGTGGTCCTGCTCGATCCGATCACCCTCGACGGGGACGAGGACGCCGGGCTGGCGGCATTCCAAAGCTCGCTGAAAAAGCAGAAGCCAGCCGGAGTCTTATTCACCTCGGCAGATGCCGCTGGGAAAATACTCGCTGACTGGAAAGAGGGCGAGGAGAACCCGGTGTTGATCGGATTCGATTCCGGCGCGGAGCAGATCAAAGCCATCCGCTCCGGGGTGATGGCTGGCGCCATCGCGCAGAATCCGACCGGAATGGGCGCTCAAGTGGTCACCTCGGCGCTGCGGCTGATTGAAAACAAGCCCCTGCCGAGGCTGGTTGACACCGGTTTCTTCTGGTACGACAAGGAGAACATCGACAAGCCAGCCATCCAGGCTGTCATCGCAGAGTGACGCCGCTGGCCGGGGAGCATCCGGGTGCGGAGTGCTACTTGGCCAATCCGGCGGCGACCAGCTGTGCCGCGGCTTGGAGCAGCGGCACAGCCCGTTCTTTCACCGCGTCAGTCATCCTGGCTTCCGGCCCGGAGACGGAAATGGCGGCGGACACCGGCGCCTGCGGGATGGCTGCGGCGAAGCAGCGCACACCCAACTCCTGTTCCTCCTCGTCTACGGCGTATCCGCGAGCGCGGATAGCGGCCAATTCGGCGAGCAGCTGGTCCAATTTGGTGAAGGTGTGCGCCGTACGCGCGTCCAGCCCGGTCCGTCCGACGATGGCACGCACCTCGGATTCGGAGAGGTTCGCCATGATCGCCTTGCCGACGCCGGTGCTGTGCAGGCTCACCCGGCGGCCCACTTCGGTGAAGACCCGCATCGAAGTCTGCCGGGACTGCACTTGGGCGACGTAAATCACCTCGTCCCGATCGCGGATGGCCATATTCGCCGTCTCGCCCAATGCGGCCGACAGGTCCGCCAGGATGGGGCGCACGCCACTGCCGGTGAGCCGGGCCGCCGATTCGCCCAGGGTTATCAGCCTGGGCCCCAGCGCGTACCGGCGGGAGGCTAACTGTCGGGCGTAGCCTCCCGCCATCAGGGTACGCAGCATTCGGTGGAGCGTGGGCACCGGCAATTCGAGCTTTTCGGATAGTTCGCTCAGCCCAACTTCGCCATCCGCGTCGGCCATCGCCTCCAGGATTGCGAAGGCGCGGTCCACTGATTGAACGCCATCGGTTCGTCCGGCCATGCGATCAGTTACGCCTTGAGCGGCAGCGGGGATGTCGGGGCATCTGTGGCGGTGGTGGCCAATTCTTCAAATTCGGTCATATTGTCCAGAGCGCCGCCCATAGCGATATTGGTGACCCTTTCCACGATGACTTCCACCACCACTGGCACGCGCAGTTCGCGGGCCATCTTTTCGGCCTTGGCGAAAGCGGCAGGCAGCTCAGCTGGAGTGCGCACCCTAATGGCCCCACAGCCCAATCCTTCGGCAACCCGCACATGGTCCACGCCGTAGCCGTCCATGTCGGGGGAATTCAGATTGTCGAAGGAGAGCTGCACCTGATAGTCCATGTCGAAGCCCCGCTGTGACTGGCGGATCAGCCCGAGATAGGCGTTGTTGAGCACGACGTGGACATAGGGGATGCGGTGCTGTGCGCCGACTGCCAATTCCTCGATCAGGAATTCAAAGTCGTAGTCGCCGCTCAACCCCACGACCAATTCGTCCGGCAGCGCCTTGGCGACGCCGAGGCTGGCTGGAAGCGTCCAGCCCAGCGGCCCGGCTTGAGCCGCGTTGATCCAACCGCGCCGGACCAGGACATTGAGGAATTGCGCTCCGGCAATCTGGGTCAGGCCGATGGTGGTGACATAGCGGCAGCGTTTGCCGAAGGCGCGGTTCATCTCCTCATAGACCCGCTGCGGCTTCAACGGCACATTGTCGAAATGGGATTTGCGCTGCAAAGTTTGCCGGTGCTGCTGGCTCAACTCCACCCATTCGGAATAGTCGGGCAGTTCGCCGCAGGCCTTCCGCGCTTTGGCCTCGGCAAGCAACAGGCTCAACGCGGTTCGCGCGTCGGAGATCACGGCGATGTCGGGGCGGAAGATGCGCCCGATCTGCGTCGGGGAG
>JAIRXX010000281.1 GCA_031268065.1 Propionibacteriaceae bacterium | reverse complement strand
AGCCGCAACACGTCGCTCACCGGAGGGTCACCGGCAAGATAGTCGCAGAATTCGGCGATGCCGCCGTCATGTTTGAACGACTCGGCGTATACCTCGTCAGAACGGGCGTCGCGCACTTCAATTTCCAGGCCGGGCACCAGGAACGAAGTCTGCCTGGCCCGGTCCAAAAGGTGTTTGCGGGAAAGTTGGGCGTCTTTGAGGAAGATTTGCCGATCCGGCCAATAGCGCACCCTGGTGCCGGTGACGGACTTGGCGATTTTGCCCACCTTGCGCAGCTGGGAGCCGGGGGTGAAAACCGCGTCTGGCCCCGCCCCGGCGAAGACGCCGGGAACGCCACGGCGGAAACTCATCGCATAGGTCGCCCCATAGCGGTCAACCTCGACGTCTAGGCGGGAACTCAAAGCGTTCACCACCGACGCGCCGACCCCGTGCAGGCCACCGGCGGCGTTGTATGAACCGGTGCCGAATTTGCCTCCGGCGTGCAGCTTGGTGAAGACGACCTCGACGCCGCTCAAGCCGGTCTTCGGCTCGATATCGACCGGGATGCCCCTGGCCTGGTCAATGGTCTCGACGCTCCCGTCGGCGTGGAGATTGACTTTGATGACCCGCCCGAAACCGGCGAGCGCCTCGTCCACCGCGTTGTCTATGATCTCCCACAGGCAATGCATCAGGCCACGGGTGTCGGTGGCGCCGATATACATGGCGGGACGTTTCCGGACGGCTTCCAAACCCTCCAGCACCAGCAGGTGCCGGGCCTCGTAATCATGTCCAGTAGCTGGGTTAGAAGTGCTCACCGATGAAGATTATCCTTGGTGGGCGCAACTTGCTGGGAGGCGGGCAAGGTGCGTTTCGTTTCCAAACCCCACCTATACTTGTAACCCAGGGAACAAAATCGGCCGCGACAGCGTTGAGTCAGTAACGGCATTGAAGGAGGAACACCTTGCGAACAGAAGCTGGGAGCATTGTCAACCTGACCGCTGCGGATAGGTGTGATCGTTGCGGCGCTCAGGCTTACGTGCGGGTGGAGCTTCCCTCTGGGGGGCAACTGCTATTTTGCGCTCACCACTCCAAGGCGCACTCGGAGAAATTGCACCAAGTCGCCCTGCGCATCCACGACGAGACCGACCGGCTCACCCGTGGGGCTGTCGGCTGAGCGCCTGCGGCGCCAGGCCAAGCCCACGCCACGCGGAAACGGCGATTCCCCAGGGATTCCGCCAAGGGCCGCTTTCCAACAAAACGGGTGGGGCTAGCCCACGCTCACCGAAGTGATTTCCGCCGGGAGTTCCGGCTTCCCACCGCCAGAGGCTCCAAAACTGCCATCCTGGCCGCCCAGGGCCAAGTTCCGCAGCTCCTCCAACCCGGCGGCATCGACATTCCCGAATACCGTGTAACTGGGCTGGAGGTTGCTGTCCTCGTAAACCAAGAAGAATTGCGACCCATTGGTGTTTGGTCCGGCGTTCGCCATCGCAACGGTGCCCGCCGGGTACCCGGTAATCCCGGCCAGCTCGTCGGCGAAGGCATATCCAGGGCCGCCGCTGCCGGTGCCGGTCGGATCGCCGCACTGCAGGATGAACAGCCCTGACCCGTCCACCAGCCGGTGGCAGGAAGTTTTATCGAAATAGCCCTGCTCGGCCAGCGTCTCGAAGGAACGCACGGCACACGGCGCTTTTGCCCGCTCCAAGGTGATCAGCACTGGCTTGCCATTGAGCATCAAGGTGACGGCTGAAGTTCCGACAGCGGGCACGTCCTGGCCGTCTGGAGCCGATACCGGCTTGGCCGGGCTGCCGTTGGGGATGTATTCGCAGTTTACCGCGTCTGCGTAGGGCGCCGGGACAGTTAACGCCGCGCCGCTGCCGGTGTCGGCGGGGGCATTGGCCGGTGTGGTGGGCTCGCTGGCGCATCCGGCGAGGGCGAAGACGGCGATGATCGATGCGATGGTCTTTCTCATGCCCACATCTTAGTGGCCGATGGCCCCGCCACCGGCAAATGCGGGGGGCGTTGTTGGCAGGGCTGGAAAACTCCCTTGGAAGCCGCGAACCCCCACTGCGGCTAGGCTTAGCCACATGGTCAACCTAACCAGGATCTACACCCGCACCGGAGACGGCGGACAGACGACGCTGACCGACCTGTCGCGGACTTCCAAGACTGACCCCAGGGTGGAGGCCTACGGCGCCGTTGACGAGGCGAATTCGCTGCTCGGCTTGGTGCTGGCTGAAGCGGAATTGCCCGAGGAGATCGCCGCGGTGGTCCACCATGTGCAAAACGAGCTTTTCGACGTGGGCGCCGACCTGTCCAACCCGAGGTCCGTCGCTGCCGACGACGGGTCGCTGCGGATCATCCAAGCCTGTGTTGGGCGGCTGGAGGGCTGGTGCGACGATTTCGACAAAGAACTCCCCGCACTGCGCTCTTTCGTGCTGCCGGGCGGCAACCGCGCCGCCGCGCTGCTCCATTGCGCCCGAGCTGTGGTGCGCCGGGCGGAGCGCGAAGCTTGGCGGATAGACGAAGCCAACCCGTTGGCGATCACCTACCTGAACCGGCTGTCGGACCTGCTCTTCATCTTTGCCCGCACGGCGGCGCAATCAGCCGGTGAAGTGCTCTGGGTGCCCGGAAAGGACCGCCAGCCCCCCGAGGGGCTACCCAGCGCCCGCCGGGAGCAGATCAAGCGCCAGCAGGACGAGCTGAATCCCTA
>JAIRXX010000267.1 GCA_031268065.1 Propionibacteriaceae bacterium | reverse complement strand
CGCCGCAAGAGATGACGCGGGGGGCGGCTGCGATGGCGCGGGCCACCTGGTCCACATCCTCGGGGTTGATCTCGTGTGCGGTGCGCTGAATCGAAGTCGCCTCATGGTGGGCCACCTTGGCTATCACCGTGGCCGCAGAATCTGACGTGTTGAGCCGCCCCTCAGCGATGTTGGCGCTCTCCAATTCGACGGCACGCCGGGAAGCCTCGCGGGCCAGATCAATTCTCAGGTGGCGCAGGCCCGAATAGCCGAGGGATTGGCAAAACCGCACCACGGTGGCCTGGGAGACTCCTGCCTGGGCGGCGAGTTCGGCGACAGTCAGTTGCAGCGCGGTGTCGATGTCGTCGAGGAAGACGATCCCCACCCGCGCATTCGCCGAATCCGTGCCAACGGCGGCTCGCTCGATCTCGGAAATCACATCTTTGCTGGCCACGTCGCCCTCTCTCATGCGCCCGTCTCGGTGTCCCGCGCCGGGCGGGACTTGCCTTGCCGAGACTGGCACAAGTAAAGCCTGGCACAAAGTCTACGAAATAAACTTCCCATCCGCCACTCTTTGGTGTAATTTTACTTCATAGCGGCACGACAACCCAACGGAGGGAAGCATGATGGTTGACCTGAACAACTTGGCGACAACGGAGGCGCGCAACCCCGCCACCACCGACCTAGACGCGATGAGCCTGGTCGATTTCCTGACAGTCATGAACCAAGAAGACGCCAAAGTCGCGGCGGCAGTCGGCGCTGCTCTGCCGCAGATTGCCGAAGCCGTCACCGCCATCACGGCGGCCATCCGTTCCGGGGGGCGGCTGGTGTATATGGGCGCGGGCACTTCGGGGCGGCTCGGCTTGCTCGACGCGGTTGAATGCCCGCCCACATTCGGCACCTCACCCGAACTGGTCCTGGGACTCATGGCGGGTGGTGACAACGCCTTCGTCCGGGCAGTCGAGGGGGCAGAGGACTCCCTGGTCTTGGCGGTGGAGGACTTGTCCCGGATCGGATTGACCAGCCAGGACGCCGTGGTGGGCATTGCCGCGTCCGGACGCACCCCGTATGTGATCGGCGGGCTTGACTACGCCCGTTCTATTGGGGCTGCCACCGTATCCATCGCCTGCAACACCGGCGCCGTGGTCAGCGACCACGCCGACATTGCCATCGAAGTCGACAACGGTCCGGAGGTCTTGACCGGCTCGACCCGCTTGAAGGCTGGGACCAGCCAAAAACTGATCCTCAACATGATCTCCACCGCCTGCATGGTACGCCTGGGCAAGGTTTTCGGAAACCTCATGGTCGATCTGTTGCCCACCAACGAGAAGCTGGTCGCCCGGGCGATAGGGATTGTCCGCGCCGCCACCGGCTGCGACGATCCGACAGCACGGCAGGCGCTCACGGAATCGGGCAACCACGCTAAAACCGCAATCGTCATGCTGCTGGCCTCAGTTGACGCGGACACAGCCAAGGCACGTCTGCAAGACGCCCAAGGCTTCGTCCGCGAGGCCATCGGCGCAACAACTAAATAACTCATAAGGAAGGATAAAAATGGACTATAAGATTCTCAGCGAGGAGATTCTGAGACTCGCGGGAGGCGCGGACAACGTTGCCTCCTTCACAAACTGTATGACGCGGCTGCGTCTCGACTTGGTGGACCCGGAGGCGGCCCAAGCCGATGCGGTCAAGAAACTCGACGGCGTGCTCGGTGTGGTGGCTGGCGAACAGCTGCAGATCGTGGTTGGCCCAGGCCACGCCGCGCGTTTGCGCGACGCTTTCGCTGCGGTCAGCGGCCTAACTCCAGGCGCCGAAGTTGACGCCAGCGGCCAGGTCAAGGTGCGCGATGTCGCTGCCGAGACCAGGGGCAAGGTCAAGTCCCACCAGACGACCTCGGTCCACGCCTTGTTCCGGCGCATCGGCAACATCTTCATCCCGATCATTCCCGGCTTCATCGCCTGCGGCTTGGTGACGGCCATCGTCAATATCTGGAAGATGGTCAGCCCGGAAGTGGCTGGCAATCCCTGGTTCGGCGTGCTGGTGGCCTTGGGTGGGATTCTGGGCGGCGCCCTGAACCTGATCACCGGCCACAATACGGCCAAGGAATTCGGCGGCTCTCCCATCTTGGGCCTGATCGCCGGCGCAGTGCCTTACATGCCAGCCCTGGCCGGGATCGCGGCGTCCGCTGATGGCGCCACGCCCGCTCAGCCCCTGGCCATTCCGGTGTTCGGCACCCTCAGCCCGGCTTTGGGCGGCATCATCGGCGTGATTGCGACAGCCTGGATTTTCACCGTCATCGAGAAGATCGTGCGCAAGCGCGTTCCCGCCGCGTTGGACCTGTTCTTGGTCCCGTTCGTCACGCTGGTAATCGGCAGCGTGATCTGCATCTTCGTCATCATGCCGATCTCCGCGCTGGTGATGAAGGGAATCAACTGGCTGCTGATCGACTTCGCCCTCCAGCAGGGCGGCATCTTCGGCGGATTCCTGCTGGCTTCGTTCTTCCTCCCGTTGGTCATGCTCGGCATTCACCAGGGACTCACCCCGATCCACGCCCAGCTCATCGCTGAGGTCGGCTATACCCAGCTGCTCCCGGTCCTCGCTATGGCGGGCGCCGGACAGGTCGGCATGGCGCTCGCAGTTTGGGCGAAGACGAAGAACGAACAGCTCAAGAAGATCATCAAGTCGGCGCTGCCTATTGGCTTCCTCGGCATTGGCGAGCCGCTGATCTACGGCGTTTCGCTGCCGCTGTTCTACCCATTCATCACCGCTTGCCTCGGGGCCGGATTCGGCGGCGCTTTCGTCGCGCTGGGAATGCAGCTCAGCGGCGGTTTCGGCGCTTCGGGCATGGGCGTGTCTGGGATTTTGCTGACCGGCCTGATCAGCAACGGCCAGTGGCTGTGGTACGTCGGCGGCCTTCTGGTGTCCTACATCATGGGCTTCATCCTCACCTACTCCTTCGGTTTCAAGGAGAAGATGGTGGAGCGTCTGGCCTGAGCTGATCTGCGGTGGGCGGCGTCCAAACCAGCGCCGCCCACCGCATCCACATCCAAAGCCATCCGCAACCAATACCAATCCCAACCAAAATCAATCCCAGCCAACAC
>JAIRXX010000260.1 GCA_031268065.1 Propionibacteriaceae bacterium | reverse complement strand
CAACCGCTCGTTTGGCGGCGTGCAGGTGCAGCGCACCTTCTATGCGCGGGGCCAGACCGGCCAGCAATTGCTGATCGGCGCCTATCAGGCCTTGGAGCGGCAGGTCGATGCCGGAACAGTGAAGATGCACACCCGGCACGAAATGCTTGAGCTGATCGTCGTTGACGGACGCGCTCGCGGCATCGTCACCCGCGACATGGTGACCGGCGAGATCGAAACCTGGATCGGTGACGCGGTGGTATTGGCCACCGGCGGCTACGGGAACGTGTTCTTCCTGTCCACCAATGCGATGGGTTGCAACAACACCGCTAACTGGCGGGCACACCGCAAGGGCGCCTATTTCGGGAACCCCTGCTACACCCAAATCCACCCGACCTGCATCCCCGTGCATGGGGACACCCAGTCGAAGCTGACCTTGATGTCGGAATCGCTGCGCAACGACGGTCGAATCTGGGTGCCCAAGAAAGCCGAGGATGCCGCCAAGGATCCCAGGCAGATTCCAGAGGAAGACCGCGACTACTACTTGGAGCGCATCTATCCGGCTTTCGGGAACCTCGTTCCCCGCGACATCGCCTCCCGGCAGGCCAAGTACCGCTGCGACGAGGGCTTGGGCGTCGGCCCGGCTGTCGCCGAAGTCGGCCCAGACGGCGAGGAGCGCCAGGTGCGCCGCGGCGTCTACCTGGACTTCTCCGAGGTCATCTCAAGGTTGGGCGAGGATGTGGTGAAAGCCAGGTATGGCAACCTCTTCGACATGTACGCGCAGATCACCGGCGAGAATCCCTACCAGACGCCGATGCGCATCTACCCGGCAGTGCATTACACAATGGGCGGGCTTTGGGTCGATTACGACCTGTCGAGCAATATCCCCGGACTGTATGTGACTGGCGAGGCCAATTTCTCCGACCACGGCGCCAACAGGCTCGGCGCCTCGGCGTTGATGCAGGGCTTGGCCGATGGTTACTTCGTGCTGCCCAACACCATCAACGACTACTTGGCCGACTCTCTCAGCTTCCCGAAGGTGGCTGCCGACGATCCGGCGGTGGTCCAGGCATTGCAGTCAGTCCAAGGTCAGATCGACCGGTTGTTGAGTGTGAACGGCAAGCGCACTGTCGACTCGTTCCACAAGGAACTGGGCAACATCATGTGGGAATTCTGCGGGATGGAGCGCAAAGAGGCTGGCCTGATCAAGGCCATCGGCAAGATCCGCGAGTTGCGCGAGGAATTCTGGCGCGACGTCAAGGTCACCGGCGCCAACGAGGAGTTCAACCAAACTCTGGAGCGTGCCGGGCGGCTGGTCGATTTCTTCGACTTGGGTGAGTTGATGTGCGTGGACGCCCTGCATCGCCGCGAGTCCTGCGGCGGGCACTTCCGGGCTGAGTCGCAGACCGAAGACGGCGAAGCGCTGCGTGACGACGCCAACTTCCTCTATGTGGCTGCTTGGGAATTCGGCGGTGACGGCGAGAAACCCATCCTCCATAAAGAATCTCTGGCCTACAAGGCCATCGAATTGAAGCAGAGGAGCTACAAGTGAGCGGGAATCTGATGAATCTGACTCTGCGTGTCTGGCGCCAGCCCGATGGGAAGGCGCCCGGGAAGATGGTCGAGTACAAGTTGGGCGGGGTGTCGAAGGACATGTCCTTCCTCGAAATGCTCGATCTGCTCAACGAAGAACTCACCGTCAAAGGCGCCGATCCGGTGGCATTCGACCATGACTGCCGTGAGGGCATCTGCGGCATGTGCGGCATCGTCATCAACGGCGTCGCCCACGGCCGGGGGAATTCACCGGTGGCGACCACGACGTGCCAGTTGCACATGCGCAACTTCAACGATGGCGACGTGATCACAATTGAGCCGTGGCGGGCTGGCCCGCTGCCGGTCATCAAGGATCTGGTGGTAAACCGTTCGGCGTTGGACAAGATCATCGCCGCTGGCGGCTACGTGTCGGTCAACACCGGCGCGGCGCCTGACGCCCATGCCAATGCGGTGAGCAAGCGGAAAGCCGACCGGGCTTTCGACGCCGCCACCTGCATCGGCTGCGGAGCCTGTGTGGCGGCCTGCCCCAACCACTCGGGCATGTTGTTCACGGCTGCGAAGATCACCCATCTGGCCATGCTGCCGCAAGGCCAGCCGGAACGCCCGCTGCGGGTGAAGAAAATGCTCGGGCAGCATGACCTGCTGAATTTCGGCGGCTGCACCAATATTGGCGAGTGCGCGGCGGTCTGCCCGAAGGAGATTCCGCTCGACACCATCGCCCAGTTGAACCGCGACCTGATCGCGTCTCTGTTCAAGGGCGACGGCAAGTGAGCTGCTGACGGCGTATTGGTGGCCCTGGCGTGAAGCCGGGGCCACCTTTGCGTTCCAGGCGATTTTCGCCCCGGTAGCGGTTTGTGGCATGATTGTTGTTTGCGTGCCGTAGCGTCCTGCTACAGGGGGAAAGCGGCGGCATCCAACGACTAGACGAAGTGACCTGTAGCACTGGCGAGGAAAATATTATGAGCAACGTGGTGGCGCAAGTAACTCAGGCGGCCCTGAGAGACGATATTCCCGATTTTCGCCCCGGAGACTCGATCCGAGTCCATGTGCGAGTGATTGAGGGCAACCGCTCCCGCATCCAAGTTTTTGCCGGTGTGTGCATCTCCTGCACTGGCTCTGGGATCGCTGAGGCTTTCACTGTGCGCAAAGTATCCTTTGGCGCCGGTGTGGAGCGCACCTTCCCGTTGCACTCCCCGATCATTGAGAAGATTGAGGTGGAGCGCCGCGGCGACGTACGACGCGCCAAGTTGTACTATTTGCGCGGTTTGCGCGGAAAAGCTGCGAAGATCAAGGAGAAGCGCGACCGTTAAACAGGCGGCGCGACTCACTTCAAGCTGTACCTGGCTCGGAATGGGGGTCTGTGGTGGACGAAGAGTTGGACGATAGCGCGTCTTCTGGACATTTCTATCTCTTCGGCGCTGGTCCGGGACCGGAGGAGCCGCAACCCCCGGTGGAGCAGCAGTTTTTAGCGCCACCTCCCAACAGCCCAGATGTGGTCGCTTCCGGCATGGCGCCTGCTGATGATTTTGCCAGTTTCCCGGCGAGCCCGTTGGCGACGTCTGCTCCGCTGGCGCCAGCAGCGCATTCTTTCTTGGCTGCGGCTCCGGGTACGGCGGAACTGTCGGCTGCGACGGCGTTTGGCGGGGATCAAAATTTCTTAGCTGACCCCGCTTTCGCCGCCGACTCTGCTTTTGCCCCAAGTCCTGCTTTCGCCGCTGATCCGGCCTTTGCCGCCGAGCCGACTTTTGCCCCGATCACGCCGGTGGAGGCTGCTTCTGATCCCATCGTCGCGGCTGAGCCACAGCAGGCTGAATCACCGGATGCGGAGCAGTTGGCGAAGCCAGGCAAGAAACGCAAGAAGCGGGACAAAGCGGGAAAGGCCGAAAAGGCGAAGCCGGAGAAACCCAAGCGCACCGGGCTGCAAATCTTCGGCTCTTGGGCGCGCGAGATCGCCATCGTCATGGTCGGCGCGCTGATCGCGTCTACCCTGCTTCGCATGTTCGTGGTGCAGTTGTACGAGATCCCATCTGGATCGATGGAGAATCTGATCAGGCGAGACGACCGGGTGGCGGTGCAGAAGCTCACCGGGTTCAGCCGCGGCGACGTGGTGGTTTTCCGCGACACGCAGAATTGGCTGCACGAGACTCCCAAGGAATACGGCTGGTGGACCGGGGCGCTGGTCTTCGTCGGGCTTGCCCCGGACGAGAGCGTCGGATACCTGATCAAACGGGTCATCGGCATGCCCGGAGACCGGGTGTCTTGCTGCGACGCGCAGGGTCGGGTCACCATCAATGGGACGCCGCTGCAGGAGGACACCTATCTTTACCAGGATCCGGTGACCGGGCAGCTGGTTGATCCGTCGATCAGTTCTTTCGACGTGATCGTCCCCGAGGGGCGTGTTTTCGTGCTGGGCGACCATCGCAATTCATCGATGGACTCGCGCTGCCACCTGCCTGATCCAACGAACGGCGGGCCACCGGGGATCATGGGTTTCGTGCCGGTGGAAAATGTGGTCGGCACGGCGATAGCGCGGGTTTACCCCTTCTCCCGTTTCATGGGCATTTCCCGGCCGTCCAGCTTCGACCAGATACCCGCGCCCACTGAGCCGCCTCCGCCCGATCCAGTGATATACGGGGAAATCCAACCCTGTGTCAATGGATGACCAGCAGCTACGAGAGGGAATTGTTCGACGCTGGGTTCTCGCTCATCGCCGGAGCCGATGAGGCTGGGCGTGGGGCGTGTGCCGGGCCTTTGGTCGCGGCGGCGGTGATTTGGCCCCGGATTGACCTTCCGGGCATCGTAGACTCGAAAAAATTGACTGCGGCTGCGCGCGCGGAGGCTTATACCCGGATAACCGACCATGCCCTTGCTTGGGCGTGTGTGGCGGTCCCGGCTGCGGAGTGCGACCGGCTCGGCATCCAGCAGGCGAATCTCTCCGCCTTGCGTCGGGCGATCTTGCGGTTGTCTCCCAGCCCGGAATATGCGGTGATAGACGGCTTCGGCCTGGATGGGTTGCCCTGCCCGAGCTTGGGGATTTGGAAGGGCGACCAGGTGGCGGTCTGCGTATCGGCGGCGTCCATCGTGGCGAAAGTGACCCGTGATCGGATGATGGACCAACTGCAGCTGGAGTATCCGGAGTACGGCTTCGACGTACACAAGGGTTATTGCACCAAGGCGCACCAGCAGGTGTTGGACCGGCTGGGGCCGTGCCCGGAACACAGGCTCAGCTTCGATAATGTCCCAGCCGCGCGATAGGGTTGTCTACGTTATGAGCGCTGAAGATCTTGAACAATACGAGGCCGAGCTGGTATTGCAGCTCTACCGCGAGTATAAGGACGTTGTTGGCATCTTCACCTACGCGGTGGAGACGGAGCGGCGCTTCTACCTGTGCAACGCGGTCGATCTCAAGGTCCGTACCGAGGGTGGAGATGTCTACTACGAGGTCTCGATGGGTGACGCCTGGGTGTGGGACATGTACCGCCCAGCCCGTTTCGTGAAGAGCGCCAAAGTGCTCACCTTCCGAGATGTCTCCATCGAAGAGATAGCCCACTCAGATTTGAGCGTCCCAGACGATCTCTGAGCTTCAGCGCCTGCGGCCACATCGCCTGGTTCGCTGCGGGCTGCTCTCGCGGGCGTGATGCGACCCGGCTTAACTATCGCGGTGGCTGAGTTCGACAATTTTGGCTGTGGATAGCGATTTTGGTTTCCACAGGCTGATGATTCGCTGAACGGTCTTGGCTCTGTTTGCAGATAATGCTGGGAGTGGAGGTGCGCAGTGGATAGGCGAGAGACCGGACAACTTGGAGAGGATCTGGCGGCAGAGCATCTGTGCTCGTTAGGCTGGCAGATTTTAGATCGCAATTGGCGCTGCCCTACGGGTGAATTGGACATCGTGGCCAGAGACCCGGCAGGTGTGGTGGTCTTCTGCGAGGTGAAATGCCGTCGTGGCGGGGGATTCGGGCCGCCGCTGGAGGCCATCACCGTCGCCAAAATGCGCAAGCTGCGCTCGTTGGCTATTTGCTGGCTCCGCGCCCAGGAAATTTTCACCCGGCAAATCCGCTTCGACGGGATCGGCGTGTTGCTCGCTGACGGTATCGCCCCGAGGCTCACTCACAAGGAAGGAATAGGGCTGTGAACCCCGCCCGCGCCTGGTCGGTGGCGTTGATCGGACTTGCCGGGGCGATGGTCGAGGTGGAGGTGCATATCGGCTGCGGCCTGCCGAAGACCACTCTCGTCGGATTGCCGGACACAGCCCTGTCGGAGTCCAAGGAACGCTGCAAGGCGGCGATGGCCGCCGCCAAATTGGGTTGGCCATCCGATCCGGTGACGATTAACCTATCCCCGGCCACGCTCCCGAAAGCTGGCTCCCATTATGACTTGAGCATCGTTGCCGCGATGGGCGCGGCAAAAGAATTGTGTCCCAATGAAGCTTTGGCCGAACGGGTCATCCTGGGGGAGCTGAGCCTCGATGGCCGGGTGCGCCCGGTGCGGGGGCTGCTCCCGGCGCTGTTAGGCGCCCAGCAGCACGGTTTCACCAATGTGGTCGTCCCAGCCGCTCAAATGCGGGAGGCGGCCTTGGTGGAGGGGCTGGCGATCACCGGGGTGAGCAATCTGCCTGAATTGTTCGATGTGCTGCGCGGCGGCGCTGGAAGCTGCCCTCCATCGCCTGATGAAGTGGCGCCCACGCCGGACGCGAAGATCGACATGGCTGACGTTGCCGGACAGGTGGAGGCAAAATGGGCGGTTGAAGTGGCTGCCGCCGGACGGCACCACCTCTATCTGCACGGCCCGCCCGGGGTGGGGAAGACCTTGCTGGCCGAACGGCTGCCGGGGATATTGCCCGATCTAACACCCAGCGAGGCGCTGGCCGTCTCCGCCATTCATTCCTTGGCGGGCAGGCAGATAGCCGCGCTGATCCACCGCCCGCCCTATGCCAATCCCCACCACAATGCGACGGTTCCGGCTTTGGTGGGTGGTGGTTCGCGGATCGCTTCACCGGGGGCGGTGTCGCTGGCGCACCGTGGAGTGCTGTTTCTGGACGAGGCGCCGGAATTCACCCCGAAAGCGATGGAAGCGCTGCGGGTGCCTCTCGAATCTGGGCAGGTGGTCATCGCCAGAGCTGCGGCGACAGCGGTTTACCCGGCTAGTTTCCAACTCGTCATGGCGGCCAATCCCTGCCCTTGTGGAATGTCTGCCACGCCGGGCGCCAATTGCCAATGTCCGCCCAGGGTGATTCGCCGCTACGCTGAGCGCGTCTCCGGCCCGATCCTGGACCGGGTTGACATACACCAGCACATGCGTCCATTGCGGGCCTCATTTTTGCGGGCGGCGCTGCGGGCCACCGAACGCAGCGCCGCCGTGGCAGAACGGGTGCTGGCCGCTAGGCAGCGGCAGGCGGTGCGACTGCGCGAATACGGGTTGCTCACCAACGCCGAAGTCCCAGGCGTTGTCCTGCGGCGAAGCCTTTCGCTGCCTGCGGGTATCGAACGGGTCGAGGATGCTGTGAATCGCGGCCAGTTATCGGCTCGCGGGGTGGACAAAGTGCTCCGGCTGGCTTGGACCGTAGCTGATCTTGCCCAAGCCGACCGGCCCACGGCTGAACATTTGCACACCGCGCTGGCGATGAGGCGCGGAGAGGAGTTGTGATGGATGAGCACTCAGCCCGCATGGCGTTGTCCTGTGTGGTTGAACCGGCAAACGTTGAGATAGCCCAAGCTGTTGTCGATTTGGGTCCAGTCGTTGTCTGGGAGGCATTGCTCGCCTCTGGGGGAGCGCTGGCACGGAAGGCCGCCGTTCTCGACTTGGACAAGGTGCGAGAGGCGGCCAAGCGAGCTGGCATCCGTTTCGTTATCCCTGGATGCGGCGAATGGGTGGATGCCCTGGCCGATCTGCATCGCGGAGAGCCGGTGAACCAACTCTCCGGAGTGCCCTTCGGGCTGTGGCTGAGAGGCGCGGGCCACTTGGG
>JAIRXX010000193.1 GCA_031268065.1 Propionibacteriaceae bacterium | reverse complement strand
ACCCGACCACCCGCGATAACAAACTGGCGCCGCGCGGCGATTGCCGCCAAGCGCCAGGGGCAACCGCGGGTGCGATCCGGCGATCAACGAAAGCCCGGAAACGCCATAGCGCTAGACTGCTGACCATGATCAAGGGTAGTGATTTCGCCGAATTGCGCCGTCCAGCCATAGTCGTGGCATTCTCCGGCTGGAATGACGCTGGCGAGGCGGCGTCTGGGGTGATCGAACATCTGGCGGAACAATACGATTCGGAAATAGTCTCAGCCCTAGACCCGGAAGATTTCTACGATTTCCAAGTGACCCGCCCGATGGCCCGCATCGAAGACGGGCGGCGCATCATCGAATGGTCCACCACCGAAGCGGTCTGGGTGCGGCTGCCGGAGCGCGACCTCATTCTGATCGGCGGCCCCGAGCCTAACTACCGTTGGCGCGAATACTTGGAGCAGCTGTTGGAATTGGTGGAAGAAATAAATCCGGAAATCGTCGTCCTAGCCGGGGCGCTGCTGGCCGACGCGCCGCACACCCGCCCGATTCAGGTGTCAGCCAGCACCGGCAACGAGTTGCTGGCCGCAGATTTCGGGCTGGAGGCCTCCGACTATGAAGGCCCCACCGGGATTCTCGGCGTCTTTGGCCACGAGTTAGACTCCGCCGGAGTCCCTTCCATCTCGCTGTGGGCGTCGGTGCCGCACTATGTGGCCGAGCCGCCCAACCCGAAGGCCACCCTGGCGCTGCTGGGGCGCATCGAGGAGATTCTAAATATCCCGCTGCAATCCGGCGACCTGGCGGAACGCGCCGGGGAATGGACCGAACGGGTCAACGAACTGATCTCAGACAATCCGGAGATATCGCTGTACGTCTCCGCCTTGGAGGAACGCAGTGACCTTGACACGCCTGCGCCGACCGGAGATTCCATCGCGGCCGAATTTGAGCGCTATCTGCGCCGCCGCAGCAAAAACAACCCCCGCTAGGTACGCCTTGTTGGCAACATAGCGCCCGCAAAGGTACGCCTTGTTGGCAACGTAGCGCACTCAAAATGACGCCCTGCTGGCACCCAACACCTGAAAAGTGACGCTAGCCGCCCGCCATAGCCCGCAATTTGCGCACCACCTGGTCTGGGTCGTCGGAACGGAAGACCGCCGAGCCAGCGACGAAAGTGTCAGCGCCAGCCAGCGCGGCTCGCTCAATCGTCTCAGCCGACACCCCGCCGTCTACCTGGATGGCGATCTCCACTCCAGCCGACTTGGCCAACTCGCGGGTGCGCCTGATCTTCGGCAGGCAGACATCGAGGAAAGGCTGTCCGCCGAATCCCGGCTCCACCGTCATGATCAAGACCATATCGACCTCGCTGAGCATGTCGGCATATGGCTCGATGGAAGTTGCCGGTTTGAGCGCCAAAGCCGCCTTGGCGCCCAAAGCCCGCAATTCACGCGCCAACCGGATCGGCGCCTGGGTCGCCTCCGCGTGGAAGGTCACCGATTCGCAGCCGGCTTCGGCGTAGGCGGGTGCCCAGCGGTCGGCATCGGTGATCATCAGATGGATGTCCATCGGCATCCCGCTGTGTCGGCGCAGGCTCTCCACCACCGGCAACCCGAAGGTCATATTCGGCACGAAGTGGTTGTCCATGACGTCTAAGTGAACGGCGTCGGCGCTGGGGATTCTGGCTATTTCCCCCGCCAGGTCGGCCAGGTCGGCGTTCAAGATGCTCGGAGTGATCGCTATTCCCACGAGGACAAGCCTAGCCTCACTAGCTTCACTAGGGGTTTGAAACTTTGACAGCTGAGCCGAGTTTTACTCCCGGGGTCCCCACAAAGTATCGCAGTGAGCGCAGCGAACGGAGAACTTTGTGGGGCTGTCTAGGAGTCGGAAACTTCGACAACCGAGTCGAATTTTACTCTCGGGGTCCCCGCAAAGTATCGCAGCGAGCGCAGCGAACGGAGAACTTTGTGGGGCGTGCGTCTACCGGCGTCTGAGCAGCGCCAGGAACATGGCGTCGGTATTGTGCCGGTGTGGCCAGAGCTGCACGAAGCCGCCGTCAGCCGCATCCGGCACATTCGGCAGGTACTCGGCGGCGGACAGAATCTCCACCGCGTCCGGGCCAAGGCTTTCGACAGCCTCCCAAGTTTCGCGCAGGTGCGGGGAGCAGGTGACGTAGGCGATCACCCCGGAAGGCATCGTGGAGGCGACGGCTGCGGCGAGCAACCGCTGCTGCAACGGCGCCAATTCCGCCAAAGCCGCCGGGCCGCGCCGCCATCTGGACTCGGGGCGGCGGCGCAATGCCCCCAATCCGGTGCAGGGCGCGTCCAGCAGCACCTTGGCGAACGACGCCTCCCGCCAAGGTGGGCGGGTGCCGTCCGCGACGATGACGCCGTGCCCCGCGTCGGAGTAGGCGGCGAGATTCTGCCTCACCAATTCCGCGCGGTGCGGCCGCAATTCGCTGGCGAGCAATGTCTCAGCATTGCCGCCCGCCAATCCGCGCAGCAGCGCGGCCTTGCCGCCCGGACCGGCGCACATGTCCAGCCACGGCCCAGCGGGCGCGTCTGCATTGGCCAGCGCCAACGCCATCAGCTGCGAACCCTCGTCCTGCACCCCGGCCAGCCCCGCCCGGACCGCCGCGTAGGACGCCGGGGGACGGTGGGCGTAGGCCCCGTACGGCGAGTAGCGGGCCGGTTCAACCTCCGGCAAATCCCGCACGTCCAGCAGCCCAGGCCTGACGGCGAGCTGCACCGCTGGCGGGGAGTTGTCGGCGGCCAGCGCGAGTGCCAACTCCGGTTCGGGCAAACGTTCAGCGAAAGCCTGCACGATCCAGCGCGGATGGTGCGAGCGCAGCGCCAGCTGGCCCAGCTCGTCCATCCCCTCGGCCAGAAGGTCCAGCCATTGCTCAAAATCGCGCTCGCTGATCCGCCTGGAGACCGCGTTCACCAGGCCGGTGACCCGTCTGCCGATCCGCGCCGCCGCGATCTCTACGCTGGTGTCGATGGCGGCATGGGCGGGAATCCGCATGCTGAGCAATTCGTGGCTGGTCATCCGCAGCAGGTCGATCACCGCTGGCTGGAATTTGTTCAACGCCCGCCCGGATGCCCTCTCGATCACCAGGTCGTAACTGCCCTGAAAACGGCAGGTGCCCGCGACCAATTCGGTGGCGAACGCCGCATCGCGCTCGGAGAATCCGGCTTTGCCGAGCTGCCTGGCCAATTCCAGATTGGCATAGGCCCCATCATGGCTGACGGCGCAGAGCACCTGGAAGGCCAAGGTGCGAACCGGGTCGGCCTGCGGGCCAGTCTGCCTCCCTGATGCACGCCCACCGGATGGGTAGGGCTGTCCAGCCCTCCGGCCTCTCCGCGAAGAACCGCGACGCGGTGGGGAAGCTCCACCAGTGTTAGCCATCGGCTGTCCCCAGAGCCTTGGCCGGAAAACACAAACCGGCGGGCCTGCGACCGCTAACCATTGTCTATCACCGGAGGCTCCCGCAGGCCACGCGCCCAGTCGGCGGCGGGCATCGGCCTCTTCCCCGCTGGCTGCACCACCTTCAGCGATAACCGGCCAGCCCCGGTCCCCACCAGCACTTGGCCAGCGCCGATGAACGCCGCAGCGGGTGCCAAGCCCTGACCGGCGTCCTCGCCCGGGAATCCGTCTTCGCCAGCGGCCCCAAGCTGGGAGTATCCGCCTGCCACCGCCGCAGCCAGCACCCGGAACCGCTCGCCGTTGACCAGGGTCCAAGCCATCGGCGCCGGATTGCAACCTCTGATCTGCCGCTCAATCTCGACTGCGGGCCGAGACCAGTCGATCCGGGCCGACGCCGGGGTCAGCTTCGGCGCGAGGCTGACCCCGGCGTCAGTCTGCGGGGTCGGGACCGCCGTCCCTGCGGCGATGCCGTCAAGCGTCTCCAGCAGCGCCCGCGCCCCGATGGGAACCAGCGCCGCCAATAGCTCCCCAGCGCTCAGCTGGCCAACCGGCACCTCGACCCGCTGGTAGACCGGCCCGGCGTCAAGCTCCGCCACCAATTCAAAGACGCTCACCCCGGTGGTCTGGTCTCCGGCCATCACCGCGTGCTGCACCGGCGCCGCCCCCCGCCAGCGGGGCAGCAGCGAATAATGCACATTGACCCAGCCATGCTCCAGAGCACCGAGCAGCGGTTCCGGTATTAGCCCGCCATAGGCGACGACGGCGGCGATGTCCGCCCCTATCCCGCGTACCCACCGTTCCACCTCTGGCGACTTGGCCGTTGCCGATTTGAGCAGCGGCAGCCCGTTGGCCTCGGCCAACGCCGCGACCGGGCTGAGCTGTGGCGTCCGATGCCTCCCCACCGGAGCGTCAGGCCTGGTCAGCACCCCGGCCACCACATGTCCACCGTCCCGCAGCAGTCGCTCCAAAGTGTCAGCGGCCACCTGTGGGGTTCCGGCGAAGATCAGACGCATGGACCCCAGCCTACCCGCCGCAGACGGTGCCGATCTCTTTCAAACTTCGTGTACCGGTTCGCCGTCATTCACTTCAATGACGACGGGGATGCCGCCAGTGACTTCCTCCGCCCGGACTCGGTAGTCCTCCAACTGCTCTACGGACATTTCCTCGCCGAGCGACCATACGGTGAGGACCAATCTTCCCGCGTCTGACTCATAACGCGCACCCAAGGGGCGGGAGCCGCCCTCGCCCTTGAACGCATCGAGAACCTGTAACTCAAGCTGAGTCCAACCCCCGCCAACACGCTCCTGCAACTCAAGCAACTCCTGCTGAGTCAGGCCTTCAACATCCACCAGAACGCCTGTGGGCGGCGCGGAGGGGACTGCGGCGACCGGAGCGCCGCCACACCCGCCGACAGCCAAGAGCAGCACCACCGCGATGCAACTCGCCAACCTACCCAGCTGGGAATTCTTGGATTCCATCTTCATAACTGCCGCTCCCCCTGTTGTCTTGCATCCTCGCTGACGCACAACGCCTAGGTTTTACTGTACCCCCCTCCCTGATGGGCAAGAGCTTGAGTTTGGCGGACGTCACAGCACCGGTTGGTTTGGGAAGGGGAACAGGTGGGTGTTTTCGTGAATGGCGGTGTGGAGCATCCGTTGCGCGGATTGATGTGTCGGGCGCGGCGTACGCGCTATGTCCGGTTTCCGCAGGGCGGGTTGCCGAAATACGTGGGCAAAGTGTGGCGCTAAGGCATGATCGCTAAACGACGTGCGGATCTACTATGACGCGGATCGGCTCGGCTTTGCGGGCGGCGCGGACCGAGGATAGGACGCGCACCGCAGACACCATTTCGGTCCCGGATGCCAGCGGGCAGCGTAGGGTGAGCCGGTAGCGGTCGGGCTGCTCGGTGGGCAACGGGCCGAGCTTGCTTGCAGCCTTGGGCAGCGCTATTTCCTCCACGACGGCGGATAGGGCTTGATAGCTGCCTTCGATGACGACCATTTTCACCGCTGGGGGCAGATCGGCCTCGGCCCGGTCTGAGATTTCGCGCTGGGCGAATCCGGCTACGTCCAGCTTCAACAACGTCTGGACCGCGCGTTCCGCCGTGCTCCCGACCACCAGCACCGACCCCTGCTCCGCGCCGGGACGCACTAGGGCAGCAGCAGCCAGCCAGCGCCGCAGCGACTCTTCACCCACGCGCAAATCACCTCGGCGCAGCATCGCGTCCACATCGAGGAGCACCGCCGCCGCATAGCCGTGCTCCGCAGGCGGTTCCGCGCCCGGAGTGGCCAGCACGAGTTGCGAAGCCGCCGAAACCTTGTCCAACCGGTGATCGGCGGAACTGAAGGCGACCGCCGCTCCAGGGAAAGCTTTGCCCAGCTCAGCGGCGGCACGCCTGGCCTCGCTGAGAACCTGCACCAGCACCGGGCCGAGGGGCAATGCCGAGCGGATCAACTCGAAAACGGCTCTCGGCACCCGGGTGGGCCGCTCGTCCAGGTGGCTGGCGACGCTGACCACCCGTGGGGCGATGGCTCTGGCCCTGGCCGGAGTCAATTCCAGCGCCGACAGCCAACCCCGGTTCAGCAATTCTTGAATCTCCGCCGTACGCGCATATCCGG
>JAIRXX010000138.1 GCA_031268065.1 Propionibacteriaceae bacterium | reverse complement strand
GATCAGCGGTTACTTTGGCCGGATCATGGACTTGGCGGACAAGTACCGCACGCTCCATGTCCGCACCAACGCCGACACCCCAGACGACGCCAAGAATGCCAAGGAACTCGGCGCTGAGGGCATCGGCCTTTGCCGCACCGAGCACATGTTCTTCGAGGCCGATCGGATCGCCGCGATCCGCGAGATGATCGTTTCGGAAACAGTCGAGCAGCGCAAGGTCGCCCTGGCCAAGCTGCTCCCGATTCAGCGGGGCGATTTCGAGGGCATCTTCGAGGCGATGGAGGGCTTGCCCGTCACCATCCGCCTGCTCGATCCGCCGTTGCATGAATTCCTGCCCACCGACAAGAAGGACATCAAGGATCTGGCTGCCGAAATGGGCATCAGCTACGACCGGTTGCGGGCGATCATCGCCGGGTTGCACGAATTCAACCCGATGATGGGCCATCGCGGCTGTCGGCTGGACGTCTCCTATCCGGAGATTGGCGAGATGCAGACACAGGCGATCATCGAGGCTGCGATCAACGTGCAGCGCCGCCATCCGGATTGGAAGGTCGTCCCGGAGATAATGGTCCCGCTTGTGGGCGAGGTCAAGGAATTGGCATTCGTCAGGGGCATCATCACTTCCACCGCCGACCGGATCATTGCCGAGGCTGGGATTGAGTTGGAGTACACCGTCGGCACCATGATCGAGATTCCGCGTGCCGCGCTCACCGCCGACGAGATTGCCAAAGAGGCTGAATTCTTCTCCTTCGGCACCAACGACTTGACCCAGATGACTTTCGGCTTCAGCCGGGACGATGCGGCCAAGTTCTTGGACGCCTATTACGACAAGAAGATTTACGAGAACGATCCCTTCGCCAGGTTGGATCAGGTCGGCGTGGGCCGGTTGATGAAGACCGCTTCCACCTTGGGTCGGCAGACCCGCCCAGATATCCATTTGGGCATCTGCGGCGAACACGGCGGCGATCCTTCGTCGGTCGAATTCTGCCATCGGATCGGGCTGCATTACGTCTCCTGCTCGCCATTCCGGGTGCCGGTCGCCCGCCTAGCAGCGGCTCAGGCCGCGCTCAAAGACGAGGCTTAGCGGACTGGCCTCAAATCTGGCGCAAGCCGGATTCGGCGCGGCGGGTCGGGTAACCGGCCCGCCGCGCTGTTTTCCAACGCGGCTGGGTAAATACGGCAACTTCGCCCCCCGATGAGCGAAACTGGTGGTTGCGAGCATATTCGGCTGCCGGGAGGATTAGGGTGGATCGTCGTAAGTTCTTGATGATGGCGGGCGGGTTCGCCGCGCTGGCGGCTTGCTCCAAAGCGCCCCCGGTTTCCGGCCCAACGCCGCAGGTGAGCGTCACCCCCCGGCAACAACTGCTCTTCTGGTCCGGTTCGACTCCGATTGAGGAATCGGTGCGGGCGGTGCTCGCGGCTGGAATCGACGCGGTGGGTTTCGACGCCGTCGAAAGCGACATCCAGACCGCCGATGTGAACGGGATGCTCTTTGAATTGTCCGCCAACCCCAACGCGGTCGCCATCGGCTTCGCCAACACCTTGCTCCAGGATTTGCAGTCCGGCCAGAAATTGAATTCCCCCGGCGAATTGCTCAATGAGCTGGCCAGCGAGATTCAGGAGTCGGCGGTCGTGCTGGCCGCCAGCCCGTTAGACGGGAAGATCGTCTGGGCGGTGAATCCAGCTTCCAAACTGAAGAGCCTGGCCGATTTGCAAAAGTGGTCGGCTGACCAGACCAAGCAGGTCGCGGTGCCAACCTTCGTCGGCCCGCGTTTAGACGGCATCCCCTCGCTGGCGGTTGTCTACAACGCCAAGATCGAGGCCAAATTCATTGACGACCCGCTGGCCCGCCAGGAGGCGCTGACCACCGGCGCTGTCGAGCTGGCCGGTTTCCGGGCCTGCGACTTCTCCGAATTGGAAGGGTTGCGCCTGCTGGACGATCCAACTGGCATCTCCCAGCCCGATCCGATGGTGCTCTTGCTGAATCCGGGGTTGCCTGATGCCCAACCCGAGGCCGTGCTGGCTTTCACCGATGTTTGGAAGGCGATCACGCCGCAGAATTTCGCCGCGCTGGAAACCCAGTTCGCTGCTGGGGCCGATCCCATCCCAGCCGCGAAGCAGTGGTTGGCTGGGCGTTAGGCCAGCGCTGGGCGCGTGCCGGTTCCCAAAGCTGGCGCAGCAGCCGGTGCGGCGGTGGCCAAGCCAGCCAGCGGGATGCGGATGGTGAAACGGGTTTGGCCGGACGGGGAGTCCAGCCGGACATCGCCGTGGTGGGCGGCGACCACGGCGGCGACGATGGCCAGCCCCAATCCGGTGCTGGACGCCCCCTCCTGGCGCAACCGGGAGGCGTCGGCCCTGCTGAAACGCTCGAAAACGCTGTCCCTGATCTCGGCGGGCACGCCTGGCCCGTTGTCGATCACTTCAATGACGGCAAAACCGTTGGCGCAGCTGAGCCTGGTCCAAACGGTCGTGCCCGCCGGAGTGTGGGTGCGGGCATTGGCGAGCAGGTTGGCCACCACCTGCTGCAGCCGGTAACGGTCGGCGTCGGCGGTGATCTCCTGGTCGGGGAGGTCTAAGCGCCATTCGTGGTCTGGTCCTGCCGCCTGCGCGTCGCTGACGGCGTTGAGCACCACTTCGGTGATATCGGTGGGCTGCAGGTCGAGGCTGGGTTGGGAGTCCAGCCGGGCCAGCAGCAGCAGGTCTTCCACCAGGACGCTCATCCGATCCGATTCGCCTTCGATCCGTTCCAGGGCGCGGGCGATATCGGGCGGCAATTCGGCCCGGCTCCACCGGGTCAACTCCGCGTAGCCCCGGATGGCGGCGAGCGGGTTGCGCAATTCGTGGGAAGCGTCGGCGACGAATTGGCGCACCTTGGTTTCGCTGCGCTGCCGTGCGGCCAGCGAGCTTTCCACATGGTCGAGCAATTGGTTCAACGCCTGCCCCACCCGCCCCACTTCGCTGTCCGGATCGGTGTCGGCTGGGTCTACCCGCATCGGGACGTCCACCACGCCGGTGGCGAGCGGCAGGCTGGCCACTTTGCTGGCCGTGTCGGCCAGCCGGGTGAGCGGGACAAGGCTGCGCTCCACCACCCGGCGGGCGGCGAAGAAGCCCAAAGTGATGGTGGCCAAGGTGATGAACATGATAAAGAAGCCCTGGCGGCGGATTGGCTCGATGACCCCGGAATAGGGCAGGCCGATGACGCTGGAGCCGTTCGACATGATCCGGTACGGCCCGAGTTTGTCTATCGGCACGGTGGCGGCTACCCCCGGCTCCAGCGCCAGAAAGCCCTGGGCGCGCAGCCAGACCAATTCCGCCTCGCTGTCGGAGAGCGCGGTGGGCCACTGGATGCTGTAGGCGGTGCCGTTCCGCACCGGGTCGATTCGGATCATCCCGGAACCTTCCGGGTCATCCATGCTCGGTTTCAGCGCCCCACCCCGGCCACCCCGGCTCAACGCGGTCGTCAGCCTGGCGTCTAATTCTTGGGTGAGCACTTGGAAGGTGGCCAAGATGGTGACTCCGCTCAGGATGACGGCCATCACCCCGACTAAGACGGTGGTGCGGATGACCAGGCGTCGGCTGAGCAGGCCCCGGCCAGCTTGCTCGCCGGGTTTTGGCGGCA
>JAIRXX010000062.1 GCA_031268065.1 Propionibacteriaceae bacterium | reverse complement strand
GATAAGGCTTGGGAGATCACCAATAAGGCTGGCGCGTATTGCAACCAGGCTTATGTCGTCACCGCCAACTCCGTGGGCGTTGACGAGGCTTACTCCTACTTTGGCCGTTCCATGATCCTCAATCCAGATGGCACCATCATCTGCGAGGCGCCGATGGGCCTGCCCTGGATGATCAAGGCGGACATCTATCCGCAGATCGTGGATCAGATTCGCAAAGAGGCTGTGACTAGCAACTTTGTCTGGGCTTACAAGAACCGTGGCGCGTCGCACCCTGCCTTCTCTGGCATCGGTGACGGGCTGGACAAGTACGAAGCGTACAAGGCATAACCCGCGAAAGCCAGAAAGGAATAAGACAATGCAGAAGTTCTACACAGCCCAGGCCCACAACGTGATCCGGGCCTTCGACCGTACCGGTGTGGCTTTCCCCATCACCAAGAAAGAGCTGCTGGCCAAGGCCGGCGCCGAGAAGATCAAGGTTGATTTCGACAAGACGATCACCTTGGAAGAGTATTGTTCAGGCATCACCCTCGACGCCTTCGAGAACAAGTCTCAGTTCTTCAACGCGCTGATCGGCTCGGCCACAGTGCTCTGACCCCGGCGCTGGTGGGCGTTGGGGACAGCGCCCACCAGCTGCGTGTCGTGTTACTAACGATGGGATGGCAAATGGATCAGTCCACTTACAATGCTGCCAATAAGGCTCGGATAGCACTCGAACACGGTGCTAAGACGCTGGTCGTGGTGAACGGCGACAAGATCGTCCACCACAGCGTTGAACGCGGGTTGGTCCCGCTGGTCGATCTGGCCACCCGGCTCCCGGAGATCGCCGCTGGCGCCGTGATCGGAGACCGGGTGGTCGGTCGGACGGCGGCCCTGCTGGCGGCGAGCCTTAAACCCCGCGCGGTATTCGGTCTGATAATGACCGATGAAGCGATAGACCTGCTCAATGAACACGGCATCTTAGCCACCTGGCATGAGACGGTGCCCTATTTAGTGGAGCGGGGAGGGGGATCGCGTTATAAAGCCGACATGGCAATGGCTGCCTTGAATGATCCGGCTTTAGCGCTGACCGCCATCGGCCACTATCTCACCGGCCAGGAGGCTTGACTCAAATAGCTTCCGAAACGGAGAAATAATGATACTCGGCTTGGTGATGTTTATCGTCGCCGCAGTCTTTTTTGTGAATATAGCCTTCGCGTGCGGCAAATGCGCGCAGAAGGAAAATGGCTGGCTCAACCTCATCTTTGGGGGAATCCTGCTATTCCTGATCCTGCTTGGGATCGCCAAAGAATGGTCCGGCCCGTCCACCGCTGAATACCCGTCCACCGCGCTGTGGTGGGCTGCCCAGGTGCTGCTGTTTGCGATGACCTATGTGTTCCTCGGCTTGCAGCGCATCAAGGACTTTGACGGGCGGGTAGTCGGTTGGTTCTGCGGATTCGTTGTCATCAACGTGCCGCTGCCGACCTACCAGACCTTCATGTCGGGCGATGTGCTGCTCGGCATCATATGGATCATCTGGGGTTATCTGTGGCTGTTGTTCTTCATCTCGATGGGGCTGGGCAAGCTCAATGATTCAAAGATCTTCGCCAAGGTCACCGTCGTTTCAATGATCGTGGGCTTCCTGGTATCCCTGTGGGTGCCGGGGCTCTACATGCTGAACGGCTGGTGGCATCCGCTGCTGGGAGGCTGAGCTGCGGCTGGGCCGGGCGGTTCGCGCCGTCCGGCCCAGCGCAATGCCCGGCAACTCTTGCGCCCTCCAAAGTATTGTGATATCAATGTGATATCAGTTTTCTATGAGGGGAGCAGCGATGAGTACTCAAAATATCGGCAAACCAGTGGGCCACGAAGGCGCAAGGATAGACATCAAGGAGCGGGCGGCTTTCTCGGTCAGCGGCTGGGCGGCGCTGTTCGGCTCGATCTTGCTGCTGGCACTGGGCATCTGGCTGGCGGTTAGCAGCGTCAATGGTGAAGACGTGGTAAGCCTCCCGCTGCTGGTGTCCGCGCTGGTCTTGATTTTGATAGCCTCGTTGGCCTGTTCGGCGGTGCGGATCGTCAGCCCCGGAGACACCAAGGTGTTGCAATTCTTCGGCAAGTACGTGGGGACTGTGCGCAAGACCGGCCTGCAGATGACTATCCCGCTGGTCGTGCCGAAGAAGGTCTCGATCAAGGTGCGCAACTTCGAGACCAACGAACTCAAGGTGAACGACGCCAACGGCAATCCGGTGAATATCGCCGCCATCGTGGTCTGGCAGGTTGCCGACACCGCCAAAGCCGTCTTCGCGGTGGAGGCCTTTGACGCCTTTGTCGCCATGCAGGCTGAGTCCGCGTTGCGGCATGTGGCCTCCACCCATCCCTATGACACCACGAACCCCGACGAGGAATCGCTGCGCGGCTCGACCGAATTGGTGGCCGAGGAATTGGCCCAGGAAGTCGCTTTCCGGATCGCCATCGCCGGGTTGGAAGTGGTCGAGGCGCGAATTTCGTCGCTGGCCTACGCCCAGGAGATCGCCCACGCGATGCTGCAGCGCCAGCAGGCCGCCGCCGTGATCGCCGCCAGGGAGCAAATTGTCGAGGGTGCGGTCTCGATGGTTGAAGCCGCGTTGCGCCGCCTGGAGGACGACGACGTGGTGACGCTGGACGAGGAGCGCAAAGCGACTATGGTGTCGAATCTGTTGGTCGTGCTGTGCGGGTCGTCGCAGGCCGCCCCGGTGATCAACACGGGATCGCTCTACAACTGATCCGCGATGTCCCAGCAAGACCCGGAACCAACTGGCGGGCGGAAGACGATTCTGCTCCGGCTCGACCCAGCCGTCCACGAAGCCCTAGCCCGCTGGGCAGTTGACGAGCTGCGCTCGTTGAATTCGCATATCGAAAAGCTGTTGCGCGAAGATTTGAAACGCGCTGGGCGCCTGCCCAAACAGGCCAGCCCGATCCGGCGGCCTGGCCGTCCGCGCAAAACCGAATGAGCTTCGCGCTTCCCAAGACACCCGCCCTGCTCTTTTGTGGCTTCGTTGAGTCGCTAAACTGAAAATATGCAATCCCCCGGATGGTATCCAGATCCCGGACAGCAGCCTGGCATGTACCGCTATTGGACGGGTGCGGAATGGACGCCGTATCTGAATGCCAGCCCTGCTGCCCCTCCGCCGTCGTCTGTTGGGTACGACCCATATCAGCAGGCGGCACCCAAGCAGAAGTCGCATAAGACTTGGCTCATCGCAGCGGTGGCAGCGGTGACGGTGGTGGCGTTGGCGGTCTTCTTCGTCGCCTGGTCTGGCGCGTCCCTGCCATATCAAGATCCCGAGCCGATGCCGACTGAAGTCGGCAGCTTCTGCCCGGAGCCTAATCTTGAAACGAAGCAGTCCCCTGAAGTCGTTGGTGATCGGGTCGTGGGCGGGAAGCTGTCGTATCAAGTCTTGGGCAGCCCCTGGGGCTCGCCAGAAGTCGACTACCGGCTGGCTTTCGCAGACTGGGCGCTCGAGCAAATGGTGCCTGACCAGATGAATTACGATTCGAACCATAGCTGGGTGTCGACGGTGCTCATCGCAGAGGTTTATTCTGGCGACGGCTTCGGCGGGGTCAAAGTCGGCGCGGAGATGATTTTGGAATGCGCCAAAGGCGTCTTCTACGGGGATGGCGTTGACAGCAAAGTCACCCAGGAGACTTTGCAGAGCGTCGCCTACCCGGTGGACGGCCACGCGGGATGGCTGATCGACGCCAAGCTGCATTTCTCCATCAAAAATTTGAATGCCACCTACGACCGGGTGCTCTTCTTGCTGGTGGAGACCGGCGACAACGAATACAGCGTCTTTTACGCCTCGATCCCCAACACCAGCGAGTATTTGCTGCCTGACGCCTTGGCGGCGATGGAGACCTTGCGCGTTGACGGCTGACTAGAGCAGCGGACGGTGGTGCTCCAGCGCGACAGTGCTGCCATCGGCGGCTAGGTGGGCCACCATCACCGCAGAAGGGCGCAGCGGGCGGGCCGAAATGCCGGCGGCTTCGAGCATCAACGGGAGCACTGGCCGGTGCCCGCAGACCGCAAACGGCGTCCCCGAGCGGGCAGTGTGCTGCACCAGGCGTTCCATCAGCGCGGTGACTTGGGCGGGTTCCTGCTCGGCGTCCTCCTCAGACAGCGTTGCCCATCCTTCGATGCGGATGTCCTCGGCCCTGGCATATGGCTCAAGGGTCTGGATGCAGCGGGTGGAGGTGGAAGAGGCGAGTTTGCGCACGCCATAGGCGTGGAAGAGGTCGATCAGCAACTTGCTCTGGTGGTGGCCGCGCTCAGCCAGCGGGCGGATCGGATCGGCTGCCGACCAATCGCCGCGCGGCACTGCCTTGCCGTGGCGGGCAATCAGGAACGGGGTGGTGGCGGGCATGGCGATGGCCTGGCGGATGACAAGCGGGTCTTCGGGGTAGCTGACCTTGGACACCGCCTTGCTCACCGGCAACCAGCGAATTTTGTCCACCTCGTCGTTCGGGCGGTGGCCGTCGTCGCGGACTGCTTCCGCCACCCAGAACGAAACCGACTTCAACCCGTCACCGACTTCGTAGCTCACCAGGTCCAGCGGCACTCCGAGCCGCACCGCCACGGAAGTTTCCTCAAGCGTCTCCCGCACGGCGCATTCGGCCAGATATTCGCCGGGGTTGAGCTTTCCCTTCGGCAGGCTCCAATCGTCGTAGCGTTTCCGGTGGACCAGGAGCACCTCTGGCTCGGAGGCTCCCGGACGGAGCACGACGGTTCCGGCTGCCTGGATCAGCCGCTGCGGTCTCACGGTGGCCATCAGCGCACCACCCTGCGTTGGCCCAATTCGCCGATGAGGTGGGCCTGCAAGTCGAGCAGCGGCTTGCCATCGACGGCGGTGCGCTGCGTCCAGGCGTCTCCGCTCAGCCACCAAGAGGCGGTCCCCTCATCGAAGGCCAGGTCGAAAAGCTGTTCGATCCGGGCGATGTGGCGGGGGTGGCTGATGGCGACGAGCACTTCCACCCGCCGGTCAAGATTGCGGTGCATCAAATCCGACGAGCCGATGGCCACCCGCGGCTTGCCCCCGTTCGCAAACCAATAGGCGCGGGAGTGCTCCAGGAAGCGCCCCAGGATGGAGCGCACCCGGATATTATCGCTCAGGCCGGGGATGCCGGGACGCACCGCGCAGATGCCGCGCACCCACATGTCCACCTTCACCCCGGCTTGCGACGCGCGGTAGAGGGCGTCGGTCAGCGTCTCGTCCACTATCGAGTTGATCTTGATCCGAATGCCCGCTGGCAAGCCCTTTTGGTGGTTTTCGATCTCGTTGGCTATCGCCCGCAGCAGTCCGCTGCGCACGGTGTCTGGGGCGACCAACAGCCGCTTGTAGGTCTCCTCGGACTCGGTGGCGATGTGGTTGAAGACGTTCTCCACGTCTTTGGCGATTACCGGGTTGGAGGTGAGCAGGCCCATATCCTCATACATGCGCGCCGTCTGGTGGTTGTAATTCCCGGTGCCGATGTGGCAATAGCTGCGCAGTTTCCCGCGCTCTTGCCGGACGACCATAGCGAGCTTGCAGTGCGTCTTCAAGCCGACCACGCCGTAGATGACGTGGCAGCCAGCGGCCTGCAATTTATTCGCCCAGTTGATATTGGTCTCTTCGTCAAAGCGGGCCTTCAATTCGACCACCACCATCACGCTCTTTCCGGCCCGGGCGGCTTTTATCAGGGCGTCTATGATCGGGGATGCTCCCTCAGCGGTGCGGTAGAGGGTCTGCCGGATGGTGAGCACGGCAGGGTCTTCCGCCGCCTGCTCGATGAAGCGCTGCACGCTGGTGGCGAAAGCGTCGTAGGGATGCTGCAAGAGCACGTCGCGGCTGCGCAATGCGCTGAAGATGTCGGCGGACTCCGCCCGTTCCACAATGGCCAATTCGGGGTGGGTTTTCGGTAGAAAGGCCGGGCTTTTCAGGCTTTCGCGCTCCAAATCCGCCAATTGGTGCAGGCAGGTCAGATCGAGCATGCTCGGTTGCCGGATGACCTCGGATTCGTTCATGTCCAGCTCGGCGAGCAGCCGTTCCAGCATGGAACGGTCCATGTGGTCTTCGATCTCCAGCCGGACCGGGGGCCGGTCGGTGCGGCGGCCCTGCAATTCCTTCTCCAGGGCGGCGAGCAGGTTCTCCGCGTCGTCCTCTTCCACTTCGAGGTCTTCATTCCGGGTGACCCGGAAAGCGGCGTAGCTCTCGATCTGCATACCCCGGTAGATGCCTCTGCCCAGCTGTTGCGCCATCACCAATTCGAGCGGGATGAACCGGTCTTGGCCCAGCGGAACGAAGCGCGGCAGATTGGTGGGCACCTTGACCCTGCCGAAGCGCCGCCGCCCGGTGCGTGGATTGCGCAGCGCCACCGCGAGGCTGGTGGACAGCCCGGAGACGTAGGGCATGGGGTGGGATTGGTCCATCGCCACCGGATCGAGCACCGGCCTGATCTTGGTGTCGAAATGGGCCTCCAGCCGGGTGCGCTCTTCGTCGGTGAGCTGCTCCCAGGTCAGGATGTGGATGCCGTTTGCGGCCAATTCAGGCCGGATAACCTCTTGGAAAAGCCGGTAGGCGTCGGCGGTGACTTCGGTGGTCTGCCGGAAAATGACGTCATACAGTTCTCTGGGCAGATAGCCGGACGAACTGCGCACCGCGATATCGGCATTGATGCGGCGCTTCAGCCCCGCCACCCGGACCCGGAAGAATTCGTCCAGATTGCTAAAGAAGATCGCCAGGAAGCGGGTGCGCTCCAAGAGCGGGAGGCGCAAGTCGTCTTTGGCCAGGTCGAGCACGCGGCGGTTGAACGCGAGCCAGGACAGCTCCCGGTCGGAGAAGCGGTTGGCGGGAAGCTCGGGCAGCATCGCCTCAGCTGATGGGTCACTGCTCATATTTTCTCCTGGGGCGCGTAAAAAACGTCTCGATGGACTTGTTTGAACCCTGCAAGCATATACAGTTTCACCGGTTTTTCCTCAGCTTCGTCCACGTAGAGGAAAACTGTCTCGACCCCCGCTTTACGCAATTGCCGGATTCCGGCCTCCAGCAGCGCCCGCCCCTGACCTCGGCCCTGAGCCGTTGGGACCACTCCGAGCACGTATACCTCGCCGCGCCGGGCGTCGTGGCGTTTGGTCCAATGGAAACCGATCAGGCTATCCCCCTCGAAACTGAGCAGCAGGCCAGCGGGGTCGAACCATTCCTCCGCCATCCGATTCCGGAAATCGGCAGCGGTCATTTTGCCCTGTTCCGGGTGGTGGGCGAATGCCGCCGCATTGGCCGCGACCAAAGCGTCGAGGTCTCCGGGTGAGAAGGGGCGAATCAGCGCCCGTGTGCCGGATGGGGCCGGGTTGGCCGCGTTCGGCCCGTTTTCGCTCCACGGCGGATCATGCTCTGCCTCGCCCGTTCCAGCTTCTTCCGCATCCGGTCCGCTCTCCGCGCTGGCCAACCCGGCAATTTCGGCCTCCAAGATCAGCAGGGCGCGGATCGGCAGATAGCCGAGCTTCCGGGCGAGGGCGCGGGCTGCGGGGAGGTCTTGGAAGGCCCACAGCGGGACTTTGCCAACCTCGGCCAGCAGCGCGGTGGCCAGGCCCCGGCGGCGGTATTCGGGGGCGACCACCAATTGCGCGCTGCCATAGCGCGGATCGTGTTGCAGATAGGCGGCCGCCACGCCGTCGATCCGGGCGATGTGGTGGGACAGGTCGGCGTGCAAGTTGTAGCGGGCTTCCTCCCCCAACGGGTAGACGCCATCCACCCGTTCGGCGCGCTCAGCAATGGCGAGCACTTCGGTGATCTGCGTGGCGGACAATTTGGCCATAGCCAAAGCCTAGCCAGCGCGGAGCAGAATTGGGACAGCACGCCGCTGACTCGTTGCCCCGCCTGCCCAACCGCCAACCCAGCCGGGGCAGCTAGCTAGTCCTTGGCTTCATGCTTCATCCTTGTCGTCCGCTCCCTTCAGGTACTTCGCCATCTCGCGGTCAAACTCGGAGATGTACTCGGCATCTTGCTTGACGCGGAACTGTTCGTAGATACCTTCGGCTTTCTTTACGGCGTTGTCGTGGGAGATACGCCCTTTGCTTTCAAGCACCTTGCGGCGGTTGTTGGTGAGGAAGTGGTCAGTCTCGCCGAGCCAGTCTGCCATGCTCATCAGCACCGCGTCCTCCGCCATGAGTTCGGCGTAGTCGATGAACATGGTGACGATACGGTTCAGGCGGGAGAGTTCCTTTTCATTGAGGTAGTTCTTTGCCACGGACACGTCTCGTTTGATGATTTTGCCGTCCGGCGCGGCTTTCCATGTAGTCAACCCCATCGTCGGATGGTCAAGGCTCACGCGCTCGGCGATAAGTTCTGCGGCGGTCTTGCCCGTTATGGCGAAGTGCAGCTTATTCTGGACGAAAGCGTAAAACTCCCGCGTCAACTCGCTGTTCTTGTCATAGTCATAGCTGCACTGCTCGAAGATATCCGCGATTTTCTGGTAGGCGCGGCGCTCGCTGGCACGGATTTCGCGGATGCGCTCCAGTCCAAGTTGTACAGGCGTGTCTTGCGGCTCACCTCACGGTTGCCCTCAATTTGAACTATTAAGGAATCCTTAATAGTTGCCCCTTCTTCGAGTTCACCCTCGTCGAAGATGTTTTTTATGTGGATATTTACGTTTGCGACAGTGGTGCCGAACAGTTCAGCGAACGCCTTTTGCGTCAGCCAGAAAGTCTCGTCCTCAAAACGCACGTCGACCGTGACCTTGCCGTCGTCGGTCCGGTATAGAAGTATCTTTCCCTCGTTATTTGGCATGGCGGGCATCCTCCTTTATATATTCAGCGACTTCTATGACAGCTGTCAATCTTATCTTCATACGCCGCGCTAATGAGTTTTGCGCGGGCAGAGACAATTTCATCGTACTCCGAGAAATTCATCACCATGTATCGCGGCTTATTGTTTTTGAGTATCACCGCCATCCCGCTTTCATCAACGAGCCTGACGAC
>JAIRXX010000054.1 GCA_031268065.1 Propionibacteriaceae bacterium | reverse complement strand
CCCAAGCCTTATCCCACGGAGCCATGTAGTGCGACACCCGGATGATGACGTTGGCGCCGTTGACGGCAGCCTCGCGCCAGATTTCGGGATAGTCGCCGTCCGCGCAGATGATGGTGGCGAGCTTGGAACCCTTGGGGCCGTCCACAACTGGGCATTCCCAACCTGGGTGAGACGCTTCGCCGGGAATCCACGGATTCATCTTGACGTAGGTGTGAACCAACTCACCTGAGTCATTGATGATGATGGCGGTGTTGCAGCCCTTGCGTCCCTGAACGTCGCTAACCAGCGGGTTGAAAACGCCCCATACGCCAAGCTCGGCGCACTTATCGCGCAAGCGGCCGATCTCTGGGCCGTCGAGGTCTACTAGAACCTCTGGCCAGATGGGGCCGAATCCCTGCAAGCCGCACTCCATAGAGACGAACAAATCAACGCCCGGGAAACCGAAAACTGCTCTGTCCATCCAATCGATGATCTGGTCAATGTTCTTATTAACATCGTCCATCGTCTGCGCGCTAATCGGTGGGACTTGAATGCAAACAACACTCAATGCCTCAACCTCAAACTTGCCGCTGATCGCATGTGTACTTCCGATATTCACAAAAATATCCTTTCTTTTGTCCACGGGACAGCGCATCGTCAGCGGGCACAGCAATAAAAGCCAACGCAGTCTTGCGAACTGCAACAACGATCTGCTACGACGCCTCCGAAACAACTCCCCCAACAACTGTCAGGTCACCGTTGACCCTTCGAGAACATTATAGGCATATGCCCTCGCTGGTATGTCAAGCCCGACTTCCCGATTCGCTGAAAATAGCGCTGTGATCCGGTTGTCAGACCTCCAACGCATGCGGTGCGGCCCGGCAGCGGCCCGGCCAGGCAGGCACACCGCCCGCCAGTTGCGGCCCTTCGCCCGCGCCGCGAACTGGCGGATGCCCAGCGGAGCGGATAGCGTGGTCCAGGGCTTCCCAAACCGGGTGGAACCCTGGTGGAGGTTGGCGATGGCTGCAACCGGACTCAGGCCGTACTCGACGCTGGAGAAGGCAGTCTCGGCGCGGGTGGAGGCGAAGAAGTCGGTCTTCCTCGGGCGCGTCGTCCCGGTCGGCACCATCGCCGCAGCTGACGCGGTGATAGCCGAGATTCACAAGGAGCACTACTCCGCCAGGCATCACTGCACGGCGCTCATCTTGGGGGACACCGCAGGGTTGCAGCGCTCGAATGACGACGGGGAACCTTCCGGCAGCGCCGGAGCACCGATGCTCTCCGTGCTCCGCCATCACCACTTGACCGATGTGGTGGCGGTGGTGACCCGCTACTTCGGCGGAACGCTGCTCGGGGTGGGCGGGCTGGTCCGCGCCTATACCGACGCCGTTGCCCAAGCCCTCGCCCAAGCTGTCATCGTCACGCACATCCCAGCCGTCAGCTGCGAACTGTCCTGCGGCTACGACGTGCTCGGAGACTTCGAGCAGGTCTTGCGCGGTTGGCTGTCCGCCCACAACGCCGATTTGGCCGAAGTGGGCTACGACCCCGGCCCGAGCTTCAAAGTGCTAGTCGCTGAGAGCGACGCCGCCGCCTTCACGGCGCTGCTGGCCGGTTGGCTGCCCAAAGGGGTGACAAGTTCAGCGCTGACCCCAGCGCGGATGCCGCTGCGCAACCCCTGAGGTTCCCCAGCGCCACCGCTCAGCGCCGCCAAATTTCTTCACCCCTGGTCGTAGGCGCACACCCGCATTCAGTGCTCGATGGGGCCGAGTTCCGGTTCGGAGACGAAGCGGGCCGCAGCCCTCAGGGCGTGAAGTTCCAGCACGGTGATGGTGTTTCCAGTTTCCCGCAATATTGGAGCGGGCAGGTACAGGGTGCGTTGCGGGCCTCTGGACCAGTAGCGCCCCAGGTTGAAACCGTTGACCCAGACGACGCCCTTGCCCCAACCGCCGGTGTGCAGGAAATGGTCGGCTCCCGGCGCTGGGGTGTCGAATGCGCCGGTGGCGATGCAGGGGCCGGAAAAGGTTTCCCCCGCAGCGGGCGCCGCTTCAGCACAAGCGGCGTGGATGCGGTCCAAGTCCAGCGCCGTGACCCGCCAATCGTTGAGCGCTGTCCCGGATAGGGTGGCTGGGCCGATCAGGCCGGTGGCTTCACCGATCCGGGAGCCGTAGTTGACCCGTCCCAGGTTCTCCACGAGCAAGCTCAGCCGACCAGGCTCAGGCAGGGCGATGCGCCGCTCGCCGAGGTCGCGGGCGAGCACTCCGATTGGCTTGCCATTCAGGAAGACTTGGGCGCGGTCGCGCACTTGCCCGAATTCGAGGACACCAGGTGAGCCAACCACCGTTTCGTAGTGTGCGAATCCCTCGTACTGCCCGAGTTCTTCCATCGTGGGCAGCTGGCTGAAGGCCCTCGCCTGGCCAAGCTGGTTTGCCGTTTCCAACAGGCTGCGGGCCTTGTCGAGGCGGACAGTGAAAGCCGGGCTGGGCGGGCTTGGCTCGGGCATGGCGGCTGGGCGTTGGCCGGTGTGTTTGGCGATGACAGCCCGGAAAGCCCAGTACTTTGCGGTGGGCCGTCCGGCTTCGTCCAAGGGGGCGTCGTAATCGTA
>JAIRXX010000317.1 GCA_031268065.1 Propionibacteriaceae bacterium | reverse complement strand
GATTCTAGTCAGCCGGGGACCGATATGGAAATCAGCGCTTCGATTCGCCCAATTTTGCCCGCAGCGCTTCGCCTTTGGCTTTGGCGCCGTCGCGCAACTCCTGCTGGAAAGCCAGGATTCGCTCGATCAACGCTGGGTCTGCGGCTGCCAGCATCCGGACGGCGAGCAGGCCGGCGTTGCGGGCGTTGCCGATCCCGACCGTCGCCACGGGCACTCCGGCGGGCATCTGCACGATGGAGAGCAGCGAGTCCATCCCGTCCAAGACTTTCAGTGGGACGGGCACCCCGATCACCGGCAACGGGGTGAGCGCGGCGACCACGCCGGGGAGATGGGCCGCTCCCCCGGCACCGGCGATGATCGCCCGCAGCCCGCGAACATGCGCGGCACGGGAGTAGGCGATGGTCTCGTCGGGCATCCGATGCGCCGAAATCACGCTGACCTCGTATTCGACGCCAAACTCTTCCAGCGCCTTCGCGGCGGCCTCCATCACTGGCCAATCCGAATCTGAACCCATCAAGATTCCCACCAAAGGCACGCCCATTTCGTCTCCTCGCAGTCGCCGAAGCCTGTCCATTCCTTCCATTCCCCCACTGGCGCCGGGCTAGGCCGCACCAGTTAGGCGGGGACGACTGGCATCCTACCTTGCGCCGGTTGCGGGCAGGAGCCGATCAGCATTTATTATCAGCGCCCAAGCTGGCAAACTCTCCCAAAGCGGGCGCGACTCTGCCAAGATTACGGATATGACTACCCATATCGTTGCAGCGGGCGGCGGCGGATTCTCAATGTCCGCGCAGGGCGCTCCGACCAGCCTGGACCGCTACCTCTTGGAATTGACGGGCAAGTCCGCCCCGCTGGTCTGCTTCGCCCCCACCGCTTCGGCCGACGACCCGCAATACATCAACAAATTCTTGATGGCCTACGGTCAAATCGGAGTCCGGACGATGGTGCTCACCCTGTGGCACAGCGATTCCAGAGCCAGCGTTGAAAGGCTCAAAGAGGCCGACCTCGTGCTGGTGGGCGGCGGCCACACCGTAAACCTGCTGGCGCTGTGGAAGGCACACAAAGTGGACCGGGCGTTGCGGGAAATGGCCGCCAGCGGGAACGTGGTGCTCGCCGGAGTCTCCGCAGGCGGCGCCTGCTGGTTTGAGGGCTGCGTCACCGACTCCTTCGGAGACTTCACCGCCTGGCGCGGCGGCCTGGAAATCCTGCCCGGATCGTTCTGCCCGCACTACGACGGGGAGGCCGACCGGGCGCCTACCTTCACTGAGGCGATCGCGGAGGGCGACCTGCCCGGAGGTTGGGCGGCAGACGACGGGGCGGCCATCCACTTCACCGATCAGGCGCCAGCCGCATTCGTCACCGAGCGCAAGGGCGCCAAGGTCTACCACGTCCTGCCCTCGGACCTGCCCACGTCTTCGGGAGTGTTGGCACAGCCGCAGGAGATGACCGTGCTGTGACCTGCCGCCAACTCTGCGAGCGGCCCCGGCCCGGTCCCTGACCCGGCTCAGCGGAAGATCAGTGTCCGCTGGACGACGAAGTTGACGCTGGTGGCCACACCTTGGGCGACGACGAAGCCCCCCACTTGGGCGACAAGTTGGCTTTGCGACAAATCGAGCAACCAGGGATAGCTGAAAGCCCAAATTCCGACTTGGACGGCGAAAGTGACGCCGTAGAGGGCCATGACAGCGATGAAACGCCGCTTGGACGCCTCAGCCTGGAAAGTCCAACGCCGGTTGATCAGATAGGCGGTCGCCGTCCCGAAGACAAAGGAGACCGCCTTCGCCCAGGTGTGCCCGAGGCCGACAGCCATCAACGCCCACAGGATGCCGAAATCCACCACAGCTGCAATTCCGCCGCTGATGACGAAACGGAAAAGCTGCCTGCCCAGTGGCTTAGGCTCCCCCTCGTCTGCCGCAGCACGCCCCCCAGCGCTCACTCGTCAATGGCTTTCTGCGCGGTCGGCGAAGAATCCGCGTCGGGATGCGCCCCGAAGAGCAATTCAGTCATCAACACATGCACCCGCTCGATGTCGGGAATGTCCACCAAGCGGACCGGCGCTTCGGCGGCGGTGGTGAGCACCAACGTCCCGCAGCCGAAAAAGCGATCCACCAGGCCCTTTTCGTAAGACACGTCGTTCACCCGCCCCAGCGGAAGATCGTGCCCCGACTTCACGATGATCCCCCGCCTGGTGATGATACGGCGGTTGGTCAAGGTGTAAGTGGTCGTCATCCAGCGCAGGAAGGGGAGCAACGACCAAAACAGCAGCATCGCCAAAGCCAGCCCGAATTCCACCCACAGCGCCCACCACTGCCACTCATAAGGCGTCAAAGCGATTGCCATGCCCAACACCACCGACACCGCCAGCAGCGTCGCAGCCGGGGCGACGAGCGCTTTGCCATGCGTGCGCATGTGCAGAATCTCGATCTCGCCCTGTCCTAGATATTTGCCCGGCAAACCCATAGTGAAACCACCCACTGCCATCTACCGCGCGAATACCGCTGAGCAATAGCCACACGATCCCAAGCCGCGATCCTGGGCGGCTCCAGCAAGACGCAACGGCCCGGCGGGGAGAAATCCCGGAACGAAGCGGGGCGGTGGCCTGTCTGAAGCGACTCCAATCACAGGGAAACTCTAGCAGTGGCCCACTAAACACCCCCGCTAGTTGCCCGGTTCCGCCAGGCTTGGGCCAACCACAAGCGGGTGAGCCGAATGAGAGGCGCATTTATTCGCCCATTCGGCAACGTGGGCCAGAAGTTTCACATCCGGCTGGCTGGCGGGTGAACAGCCCCCGGACTTTCACTTTCATAAGAGCTGGTCAAATGAAACTGGCAGTTGCGCTGGAACGCCACGAAACGCCGCCCGCCTGGATCAACGCAAGTGGACGATATCCCCCGCTGAGAAGACGCGCTCCTGGTCGCCGTCCGACACCACCAGCCGTCCAGCCTCATCGAGGCCGACCGCCCGCCCGGTGAACGTGTCGGAATCAGACACCAGCACCCGGACGCTTTTCCCGATGGTGGCGCAACCCGCGCGGTACGGTTCCAAGAGGCTGGCCCCATCCTCCCAACGCCGGTACCAGCTGGCCAGCGCATCCAGCACGGCCACCGCCAGCGGTACGGGATCGGCGCGGAACCCAGCCACAGCCAACGAGGTGGCCGTGTGTACCGGAAGTTCAGACACTCCCATCTTGGTATTGATACCCATGCCGATGACGACCGCCGGAGCAGGCTCGGATTCGATACGCTCGGCCAAGATGCCGCAAAGCTTCTTGCCGTCCAGCAGCACGTCATTGGGCCACTTCAACTCTGCCCTGGCCCCGGTGGCGGCGCGGATGCCGTCCACCACAGCCAATCCACCCAGCAGCGGCAGCCATCCCCAGCGTTCAACGTCTTTCACGCTCGGGCGAAGCATCACCGAGAGCGCCAGCATCGCCCCAGGAGGCGCTATCCACGACCGGTCCAACCGCCCACGGCCACTGTCCTGGTAATCAGCCACCCGCACCATGCCCGACGGCGAACCGGCCCTAGCCGCAGCGGCCAGATCAGCATTTGTGGAACCGGTGGCGGCCACCGAACTGACCTGGCGCCAAAGCCCGGAGTCAATTTTAGCCGCCAGCAGGCCCGCGTCTATAAGTGGAAGCACGTATGCCACACTATGCCAAAAATAGCCCGGAACTGGGTATCGTCGGAACTATGGAAAACAGCGCCCGGACAACCGCTGGCAAAATAGCCGACTTCAGCGCCCGCTATAACCAGGCGATGAATCCCTCGGCCCCGGCAGCGGTGGAGAAAGTACACGCCAAGGGCAAAATGACTGCCCGCGAACGCATCCACACGCTCTTAGACGAGGGTACTTTCGTGGAATTCGACAAATTCGCCCGCCACCGCTCCACAGCTTTCGGGCTGGACGACAAGCGCCCCTACACCGATGGGGTGATCACCGGGGTCGGCGCGATCCACGGCCGCCCGGTTTGCGTCTTCTCCCAAGACGTGACGATTTTCGGCGGGGCGCTCGGCGAGGTGTACGGCGAGAAGATCGTCAAAATCATCGACTTCGCCATCAAAACCGGCTGCCCGCTGATCGGCATGAACGAGGGCGGCGGGGCACGCATCCAAGAGGGCGTGGCATCGCTGGAGCTGTACGCGCAAATCTTTAGGCGCAACACGCTGGCCTCCGGCGTCATCCCGCAAATCTCGCTCATCATGGGCGCGGCGGCGGGCGGCCACGTCTACTCCCCCGCGCTGACTGACTTCGTAATCATGGTTGACCAGACCTCGCAGATGTTCATCACCGGGCCAGCGGTCATCAAGACTGTCACCGGCGAAGACGTCAGCATGGAAGAACTCGGCGGCG
>JAIRXX010000141.1 GCA_031268065.1 Propionibacteriaceae bacterium | reverse complement strand
CAACTACTGGCATGTGAAGAACTACTCCCGCACCGAAAATCCGCTCACCGGGCTGATCACCACTCACCCGGCCAACTTGGCCGAGGGGATCGTCAACTACCGCAAGGCGCTGCGCTATGCCATCGTCTGCGGATTCTCTGCACCCCTGGTCGTCGAACACTATGGAGGCGATGGCCTAGCCGTCAGTGCCGCCAACGCCAGCTACCTGCGCAGAGTCCTGGAATGGGTACTGCAATCCTGACCAGCCAATTTTGAAAGAAGCAATCCAGATGAACAAACCCCTCGCAGTGGTCACCGGAGCATCAAGTGGCATCGGTGCCGCTACCGCCCGGAAACTTGCCGCTATTGGATACGAAGTCGTCTGTGCTGCCCGTCGCACTGACCGAATCCAAACTCTCGCCGACGAAATCGGCGGGCGTGCCCAAACCACCGACATCACCAACCCCCAATCAGTCGCCGCCCTAGCCGCCTCCGTCGGACCCCGCCTGGACGTGTTGGTCAATGACGCCGGAGGGGCCATCGGCCTAGAACCCATCGGCCAGGCGGACCTGGACGCCTGGCAGAAGATGTTCGACGTCAACGTTCTCGGAGCAGCCCGGGTCACCAAGGCGTTACTGCCCGCCCTCATGCAAGCCGCCGGGATCGTGGTGTTTGTAACCTCCACCGCAGCTGATCATGGATACGAAAACGCTGCCGGCTCCTGCGGGGCAAAAGCCGCCGAACGGGCCATGGTCCAATCCATGCGCCTGGAGTTGTACGACACTGATGTGCGCGTAACCGAAATCAGCCCCGGCATGGTTCACACCGAAGAGTTCTCACTGGTCCGCTTCCACGGCGACCAAGCCCGAGCGGACGCCACCTACCGAGGACTCACACCGTTGTCCGCCGACGACATTGGCGACGCGATCACTTACATGGTCACTCGGCCACATCACGTCAATGTAGATCGGCTCACTATCAGGCCTCGTGCTCAAGCTGCCCACCACAGGGTCTGGAGGACCTAACTCACACCACACAGAGCGGTTGGGATCACCTCCTTTACTGCCTGCCCAGCATCGGTTGCGCACAACTTTATTTAGGACTAAAGTAAGTTGTGAACAAAGGAGTTGGGATGAATGGTGCGGCCTCGGGGTCTAGACCTTCTGACTTGCTGCCGGCCTCGATTTTGGGTCTGCTGGGAGCGCGCGGGCCGCTGACCAGGGCAGAGCTTGCCTCGGCGCTGCGGGTGAGTTCGGCGTCCATCACCCAGGCCAGCAAGGAGCTGATGTCAAAGGGGATGGTGTTGGAGCTGGGCCAGCTCGCTTCTGGAGGCGGGCGTCCGGCCCGGCCGCTGTCGTTGGTCGGCTCGGCTGGGCAGATCGTGGGAGTGAAGGTGACCGCCAGCCATATGGCCGTGGTGGCAGCGAAGCTGGACGGCGAAGCCACCTTGACCAGGAACATTCCGCTCGACGTTTCCCGCCCAGATGCCTTGGATATCGCGGCCCGGTCGTTGCAAGAGGTGTTGGCCGCTGTTGACGGTCCGGTGTTGGGCGTCGGGGTCGGCATTCCGGGTTCGGTCGACTCGCTGGAGTCGGGCGTGGCGGATTCGCCTACGATTGGCTGGCGCAACGCGCAGGTCGGGACGGTGCTCCGGCAGCGGCTCGGCGTGCCAGTGCTGGTGGAGAACGACGTGAACGCCCTAGCCGTGGCCGAACAGGTATACGGGGTCGGCATCAAGTATTCGACGTATCTGGTGGTGACGATTGGCCGTGGCATCGGCTGCGGAATCGTGATCGGCGGTGAAGTGTTCCGGGGCGCTGGCGGCGGTGCTGGAGAGATCGGGCACGTCCCGGTGGCAGACGATGGGCCACTGTGCCCGTATGGGCATTCGGGCTGCCTGGAGTCGCTGATCGGGTCGGCGGGCTTGGTGCGCCGCGCCGTAGAACTGGGATTTTTTGACGCTACCGGTTTGCAAGGGCTGAACGCCGAGTTGGAGGCGATTCGGATGCTCGCGGCCAGGGCTGAGCGCGATCCGTCTGTCGCGGAGGGGCTGTTCGGCTGGGCAGGGCGTTTGCTCGGTTCTGCGGTGGCCGGGGCGGTAAACCTGCTGAATCCAGAGACGGTGGTGGTGCTGGGCGAGGGCAGCGAACATTGGGCGTTGTGGGAGCCGGGGTTCGCGGAGTCTTTCCGCTCGAAGCTGATCTCCTCGCGCCGCTGGGTGCCGTACATCGTTGACCCCTGGGATGAGGACAAATGGGCCTTGGGCGCGGCGGCGCTGGTGATCGCCTCGTCATTCGACAAGGACGGCTCGACGGGCTACCAGGGTGAACTCGTCAGAGAGCGACTGTCTGTGGCAGCGTCAAACCGGGCGAAAGCTTAGCCATGTCGGACGCGATTGTGATCGGTGCTGCCCGCAAGGCGCGGCGGCGCAAAATGGCGGCGAAGAACCTGGGCTGGGTGCTGGTATTCCTGGCCCCGAGCGCGATCCCGCTGCTGATGTTCAAGATCGCCCCGATGCTCGCCTCGGCCTGGGTGTCCCTGCACGAGTGGAACATGATTTCCCCGATGGAATGGGTGGGGCTGGGCAACTACGCCAACCTGCTCACCTCGGAGAACACCTGGGAGGTATTTGGCCATACCCTGCTCTACATCCTCGGCTATCTGCCGCTGGTGTACGCGGGCGGCCTGCTGATAGCGGTCGCGCTCAACCAGAAGCTCAAGGCCCGCGGCTTCCTGCGTGCGGCGTACTTCGTGCCGGTGGTGACGAGCTGGGTAGCGGTCGCCCTGGTGTGGCAGTGGCTATTGAACCCGTCGAACGGATTGGTGAACCACCTGCTCGGACTGGTCGGACTGCCGCAGCCCGGCTGGTGGACCGACCCGTTTTGGGCAATCCCATCGGTGATCCTCGCCTCGGCGTGGAAAGACCTCGGCTTCGTGATGGTGATCCTGCTCGCAGGCTTGCAGGCGATCCCCCAAGAGGTGCAGGAGGCCGCCACCGTTGACGGCGCCAATCCCTGGCGCAGCTTCTGGCACATAACGTTCCCCCTGCTATCCCCGTCCACATTTTTCGTGGTCGTGATCTCGCTGATCAACGGCTTCCAAGTGTTCGACCAGGTGTACGTGATGACTGGCGGCGGACCTTCCGGCGCATCCCAAGTCGCCGTTGGCCGCATCTACGATTTGGCATTCCGCTACGGAGAGGCGGGCAGCGCTTCGGCACTGTCATGGATTCTATTCGCCATCATCCTCGCCGTCACCGCAGTCCAGATGTACGGCCAGAAGAAGTGGGTGAACTATGCCTGAGCCGTCACGCGACATTTCCCGCGCCCTGGGCCGCGGCTTGCTCTGGGCCGCAGTCGCCCTTGGCGCGGCGCTGATGCTCTTCCCCTTCCTCTGGACGGTGATCACATCGATCACCCCGCAGGGCAACCTTTCCGGCGGGCCGTCGTTGATCGTGCAAGACCCGACCTTGGACGCCTACCGGGAGCTGTTCGCATCGATCCCAGTCGGCAGGATCGTGGTGAACTCGTTCGGGGTCGCGGTGGCCTCCACACTGCTGCAACTGGTCACTGGGTCGATGGCCGCATACGCCTTCTCCCGGCTCGCATTCCGAGGCAAGCCATTCGTGTTCGGCTGCTACCTGGCCACGTTGATGATTCCTCTGCAAGTGCTGGTCGCGCCGCTGTTCATCATGCTGACCCGGATGCATCTCAACGACACTTACTTCGCACTGCTCGCGCCGAATATCGCCTCCGCTTTCGGAATCTTCCTGCTCAAGCAGGCCATCGACGGCGTTCCCAAAGAGCTAGACGAAGCGGCCCGCATCGACGGCGCCGGGCACCTGCGAATCTGGGGGCAGGTCGTGATGCCGCTGGTTAAACCGGCAATGGCCGCGTTGACGGTGTTCGCATTCATGGAGTCGTGGAATTCATTCCTGTGGCCGCTAGTCGTGATCCGTTCGCCGGAGCTGATGACCCTGCCGTTGGGCCTGTCCTACCTGCAAGGCCAATTCACCACCGAATGGAATGTCGTCATGGCCGGTTCGGTCGTTTCGATTCTGCCCATCGTCGTGGTGTACCTATTCGCGCAGAAACACATCATCGCCGGAATGGCACATACCGGCCTGAAATAACAACCCGCAAAGAAAGGGAAAACACAAAATGAAGAAATCAAGGAACCGACTGGCGGCGATAGCTGTTGCCGCCATCGCGGTTACCGGGCTGGTGGCTGGCTGTTCGCAGGGCTCAGCCACCAACCCAGGAGGCGACACCCCGCAAACCGGCGATGCGCAAGTCACGCTGCGATACATGAACTTCTCATCGAACGATGGCCACGAGGCAGACCTCCAGGCAATCGTATCCGCATTCGAGGCAGACAATCCGGGGATCAAGATCGCCGTGGAAACTGTCCCTTACGCCGACTACTCCGCGAAGCTGCAAACTGCCGTCGCCGGCGGCACCGAGGCTGACACCTTTGAGTTGGAGTACGCCTCGTTCATCTCCTATGCCAAAGCCGGCGCCCTGGCCGACATCACCGGCATCGACACCGCCGCCTACGCCGAGTCTTTGGTCAAGGCGTATCAGGACGGCGGCAAGCAGTTCGCGCTGCCCGAGTCGTTCTCCAATGTGGTGCTGTTCTACAACAAGGACCTGTTCGACGCCAAGGGCCTTGCCTATCCCGCAAACGAGTGGACTTGGGCCGACGAGACGAAAGCCGCCGAAGCTCTCACCGACAAGGCAGCCGGAGTGTGGGGCGACTACCAGCCGATCAGCTACAACGAGTTCTACAAGACTGTGGCCCAGTCCGGCGGGCAATTCTTGAACGCCGCCGGGGACGCGACCGCGTTCAACGACCAGGCCGGTTTGGCCGGTGCCAAGTGGCTGACCGGGAAGTCCGGCACGACCATGCCGACTGACGCGGACGGCGCGAACACGCCCGACTTCGATACGAACCTGTTCACCTCCGGGAAGCTCGCCATGTGGCACACCGGCATTTGGATGTTCGGCACCGTGGCGGAGAAGGCGCCCGAGATGAACTGGGATGTCATCGTGGAGCCGGGCAACACCCAGAAGGCGTCTGCGATGTTCTCCAACGCAGTCGGCGTATCCGCCAAGTCCCAGGTTCAGGACGCGGCAAAGAAGTGGCTTTCCTACTACACCGCTTCGCAGACGACCATCGACACCCGGCTGGCCAAGAGCTGGGAGCTGCCACCGGTGGCCGACCAGTCCAAGCTCGACGCCTATCTGAAGATCACCCCGCCCGCCAACCGGCAAGCGGTTCTCGACTCGCTAAACGCCGTAGCCCTGGCCCCGGTCGTTGCGAAACAACAGCAGATGCAAGATATCGTCAACGACGAACTGGCCACTGTGTCCGCTGGGCGTGCCTCAGCCGAGGACGCGCTGGCCAGTATGCAGGCCAAAGTTGACCCGCTGCTGAAGTAGCACCCACCCACTTGGAGGGCAGGCGGATGGCGATCTCTTCGTCCGCCTGCCTTCCAACCAGCCAGGAACAAACAATGAATCCGAAACCTGACCTGCGCCTAGCGCTGACCAGAAGTGTCGAGGTCATCGCCGCACACCAGGCCGACACCGGGGCCTATCCAGCCTGCGAGGAATTCTCCGCGTACCACGGTTATTCGTGGTTCCGCGACGGATCGTTCATCGCCGAAGGCATGTCCCGCCAAGGCCAGCCCGGCTCCGCCACCGCCTTTCACGACTGGTGCTCCCGGGTGCTGGGCGCGTACCAGAACCAGGTGGGCGAACTCGTCGCCCAAAACCGGGCCGGGAGCACCCCGGCAGTCTCTGCGATGCTGCCGACCAGATTCGACCTGGAAGGCCAACCCGGCTCCGACATGTGGTGGGACTTCCAACTTGACGGATACGGCTCCTGGCTGTGGGCTGTCCACCAACACGCCGCCCGCCACCAACTCCCGCCGCAACGTTGGAGCGGCGCCATCCAAACTGCCTGCGACTACCTGGCAGAATTCTGGAACACCCCTTGCTACGACTGGTGGGAAGAGCACGTCGAGCAACGCCACGGCTCCACTCTTGGAGCCAGCTATGCCGGGCTGTCCGCCTGCGCCGAATCGCCCGCCCTCGACGCTGGCCGCCGCGACAGCGCCCGGCAAGCCGCTGCCCAAATCCGCGCCACCATGCTCGCGGAGGGGACCGCTCCGGGCGGGTACCTTTCCAAATGGATTGGCGCGGAAACTGTGGACGCATCCCTGGCGGCGTGCGTCGTACCATTCGGGGTGCTGGCCCCAGGCGACCCGGTGGCCGAGGCGACGTTGGCCAAGATCGAAGCCGACCTGCTGGTGGGCGGCGGCGTACACCGGTTTGCAGCCGACGTATTTTTTGGCGGCGGGCAATGGCCGCTGCTGTCTTGCCTGCTCGGTTGGAACCACGCCCGCGCGGGCCGTCGGGGCAAGGCGGCCCAACTTTTAGACTGGGCTGTTTCCCAAGCCGATTTTGACGGGTTGGTGCCCGAACAGGTGGACGGCCACCTGCTGCATCCCGAGCACAAACCCGAGTGGGTCGCCAAATGGGGTCCGGTGGCCAAGCCGCTGCTCTGGTCGCACGCCATGATTCTCATCCTCGCCGCCGAACTCGGAACTATCCTGGAGAATAAATGATCCTCAGCCACCACCCAGAAGGCGCCGGCCATCCCTACGCGGCCAGTGCCGACCAGCGAGTGCCTGTCCAGCCTGTCGCCGGGGAACCGCTCTGGCTGGGTGTCGAGACCAGCCCGGACGTGGAGGCTGTGTGGTGCGAGCTTGAAGCAGACGGCGAAGTCCAACGAATCCCGCTCCGGCGCAAAGCCGACGAGCAGCTGGCAGCCGATGCGGCAGTCGCAGCCGGGGGAGAGGGGCACCTTGCCGAAGCCCAAGCTGCCGCCAGCGCCGCTGGGGGCGTTGCCTGGGAAGCCACCCTGGACACGCCGGGAACGCGCTGCCGCTACCGGTTTGCCGGTCAAGCAGGCCACCATGTTGCGGCCACCGAATGGTTTGAATTCCAGCCAGCCGAATGGATCGATGCTGCTGACTGCCCCCAAGGCGAACTCGCCATCACCCAGCAGGGAAACCCGATCCCGGTCACGGACGTGGCGTGGTTGGCTGGGGCTGGCCGTATCCACCGCGTCAGGTTCGCCCTTCCGCTGGCCGATGCGGAGCACGTTGTGGGCTTCGGGGAGCGCTACGACGCGGTGGACCAGCGCGGACTCGCCCCCGACTCGGTGGTGTTCGAGCAGTACAAGAGCCAAGGCCGCCACCACCGCACCTATCTGCCGATGCCGTTCGCGCACGTTGTCGGAGGGGAAGGCTGGGGGTTCCACGTCCGCACTTCGCGCCGGGTTTGGTTCGACATCGCCGCTGCCCACCCCGGCAAACTTGCCGTCGAAGCCGAAGCGGGCCCTGATGGGCGGCTGAACCTCGACATCTTCGCTGGCGACCCGGTGGCCGTGCTGGCCGCGTTCCTTGACCGTGCTGGTCGGGCCGAGCCGCTGCCCGAATGGGTCCACCGCCTGT
>JAIRXX010000087.1 GCA_031268065.1 Propionibacteriaceae bacterium | reverse complement strand
TCACCCATCGTCCAGCGGTGATGGAATTGGCCGACCGGGTGGTAAGGCTGAATCCTTCCAGCCAGCCTGCCGCCGCCAGCGCTGGCGTCCAACCAGCGCAGGCGGCACGGCTGGAAGCGGTGTCGGCCAAGCCGGATGGAAACGTGCTTGGCCCAGCGGCTGTGCGGGACGCTGATGAGGCCGGGCATGATTCGGGCGCGGCAATGATCGATCCAGCTGATGACGCACTTGATCCCGGTGACCGCTCCCGCCCGCTGATCGCCAGGCTGTTCGGCGCCGTCGCCAATTCGCGCACCCGGCTGGCCGTTTCGATCCTGCTGGCTTTCTGCGCCACTTTCGCCGCCGTCGCGCTGATGGGTGCCTCAAGCTGGCTGCTCGCTTTCGCGGCCACCATCCCGCCGGTGCTCTTCTTGGAGTCCCCGGCGGTAATAGTCCGTTTCTTCGCCCTCTCCCGGGGCATTTTCCGCTACGGGGAACGGCTCGCCTCCCACGATGTGGCATTGCGGATGCAGTCTGCGCTGCGCTTGGAGACCTACCGCCGTCTGGCCCAGACGACGCTGCTGGGAAGCCGGCGTGGCGATCTGCTCACCAGAATGATCGCAGACGTGGAGGCGATTCAAGATTTGATCGTCCGGGTCTGGATACCGTTCGCGTCTTCGGGGCTGGTAATCCTCGTCGCCTGCGGGCTGATCGCCCTCATCTCTCCCGGCAGCGCCTTGATCCTGCTGGCCAGCGCGGTCCTGGCCGGTCTGCTGGTTCCGGTCATCGCCCGGAAGGCCAGTGAACGAGCCGACCGGGCAGCGGTGCCAGCTCGCGGAAAACTGGCCGACCAAGTGCATGAATTGGCCAATACGGCAGCCGACTTGGTGGCTTACGGGGCCGATGCCCAATTCACCAGCGATTTCCAGGCGACAGATTTGGCACTGCGGAGAATGGAATCCCGTTCCACTTGGGTGCGCGGATTGGCCGAAGGCTCCCAGATGGTCGCAGCCGGGGCGGCGGTGATTGGCGCGATCATGGTCGGGGCCACCCAAATACGTGATTTCGCCGACTTCTGGACACCGGTGCCGTTGGCATTCCAGTCCGTCTTCGCTGATCCCAATGTGCTGAGCCATTGGCCCGGCATCACCCAAGTCGGTTTCGCTTTTCTGGCCGTGCTCGCGCTCACCCCGCTCGCACTGCACGAATCGCTGAATTCGCTGGCGCGTTCCGCCCAGACCGTGACCAGGGCACGGGTGGCGCTGCGGCGGGTGGAGGACGTGCTGGACGCCCCGGTCGTCGGCTCTGGGGACATCCCAGCCCGATTGGAGACCAAAGCCGCCCCGATGCTGCGCGTCGATGGCCTGTCTGTTGGCTGGCCCGGTTTCGAGCCGGTGCTGAGCGGGCTGTCGCTGGAAGTGCGGGCGGGGGAGAAAGTGGCGGTCACCGGTCCCAGCGGAGTCGGCAAGACGACGCTGGCCGCTACAGTTCTGGGCCTGATCGATCCGGTCGCCGGGAAGCTGGAGCTAGTCGGACGCCCCGGTTATCTCGCCCAGGATGCCCACATCTTCAACACGACTGTCGCGGAGAATGTCAAGATCGGAAATCGGGACGCCACTGAGGCCGATGTCGTCCAAGCCTTGGAACGTGCCGGGCTGGGTGGACTCGATCCGTCCCGCATCGTCGGGGAGCGTGGCTCGGCGCTGTCTGGCGGAGAGGCGCGTCGGCTGGCGTTGGCCCGGATTTTGGTTGGCAGCTACCAAGTGCTCATTCTGGACGAGCCTACTGAGCATTTGGATCAGCTGACCGCCGCCGCGCTGCTGGATGACATCTGGGAGACCGCCGCCGATTTGCCCGTCCTGGTCATCACCCACGACCGCGAAGTGATGGCCCGCTGTGACCGGATCGTCCGGCTCGGGGCCGACCAAGTCGTGTCCGCTTGATCGATTCCGCCAATGGCTCCCTCTCGTCCAATCTCATCCCATCCGACGCCCACAAGCGGCGCAGTTGGCCAGTGAATCCCTGGATCAAAAATCCGCCAACGCCAAGGTGGAATCGCGGTGGACTGCTGCGCCATGAAGCACAGTTGCGCGGACACTTCGCAGCAAACTAGTAGAATGCTCTGCTGTGCCTGAACTGACCGAGAAGCAAACCCAGCGGCTGAGCGCCGTGGTGCGGGCGACCCCGAAGATTCAGGAATTGGCGCGAGCCTTTGCCGATGCCAACCAAGAGTTCTACCTGGTCGGCGGATCGGTGCGCGATGCGCTGCTGGACCGGCTGGGCAATGACCTGGACTTCACCACTTCGGCCCGACCCCAGACCATTGAGGCATTGCTGCGGCAGGTCACCAAGGCCACTTGGGACATCGGAAAGGCTTTCGGGACTATCGGCGGCCAAGTCACCGACGGCGATGCGGATTGGCAGGTGGAGATCACAACTTTCCGGGCCGACAGCTACGACCCGGAATCGCGCAAGCCGACCATCTCTTTCGGGGATCATCTGGGCGGCGATCTGATCCGCCGCGATTTCACCGTGAATGCGATGGCGGTGTCAATGTCCACCGGAGAGCTATTCGACCCGTTTGCCGGAGTGGCCGATCTGCGGGAACGCCGCCTCCGCACACCGGCGGCGGCAGAGATTTCTTTCTCCGACGATCCGCTGCGGATGATGCGGGCGGCTCGTTTCGTCTCACAGTTGGGCTTCCTGCCTGACGCGGACGTGGTGCGGGCGATGACCGAGTTGAAGGACCGGTTGCGAATCGTTTCAGCAGAACGGATACGGGACGAACTGTGCAAGCTGTTGCTCACCGAGCATCCCCGCGAGGGATTGAAGCTGCTGGTTGAGACCGGCATTGCCGATATCGTGCTGCCGGAATTGCCAGCCCTGCGGATGGAGCGGGACGAGCATAACCGGCACAAAGACGTCTATGAGCATTCGCTGATTGTGCTGGAGCAGGCCATCGCCTTGGAAAAGGCCCGTGGGCATCAGCCCGACCTGGTCAACCGCTTGGCCGCGTTGCTGCACGATATCGGCAAGCCGAAGACCCGCCGTTTTGAAGCCGGTGGCAAGGTGAGTTTCTACAACCACGACGTCGTTGGCGCCAAACTCGCCAGCAAGCGGATGCGGGAGTTGAAATTCCCCGCCGAGACGACCAAGGCCGTCGCCAAGCTGATCGAATTGCATCTGCGTTTTCATGGCTATGGCGAACAGGATTGGACCGATTCGGCGGTGCGCCGCTACGTCCGCGATGCTGGCGACCAACTCGAACGCTTGCACATTCTGACCCGCTCCGACTGCACCACCCGCAACCAGGCCAAGGCGAACCGGCTGCATTCCGCGTACGAGCAATTGGAATGGCGGATAGACGAGTTGGCCGCCCAGGAGGAGTTGGACGCGATCAGGCCCGATCTGAACGGCGACCAGATCATGGAAATCCTCGGCATCGGACCTGGCCCCGCCGTTGGCAAAGCCTACAAATTCCTGCTCGAACTCCGCCTGGAGAAAGGCCCGTTGGACGAGGACCGCGCCCGCGCGGAACTGCTCTCCTGGTGGCGGCAGTCTGAAAGCTGAGCCTGCTTAGACCCCACTCCCAAGCGCCGCATCCGCAATGGGACAAACTCGCAGGCAGTCTTGCTTGGGGTGGTGGTTTTGGGGGTTGCGGCTGCGCTGGGTTTGGGTTTGTCCCA
>JAIRXX010000162.1 GCA_031268065.1 Propionibacteriaceae bacterium | reverse complement strand
CGAGAAGCGGCTGGCGGGGCAGTCGGGGCGATGCTGGCAGGGGCGGCGGTCTGTTCTTCGTCCACCAGCGCGACATCCACCATCCTGCCGTCTTGGAGTAGCACGGCGAAGCGGTTCGGCGCTTGCTGGTCCACGTTGAGGACGTGGAGGGTCTGGTTTATCTCGATCTTATAGCGACGCATTATTTACCTCTGGTCCAAAGCTGGTGCTGGAAGGTTCGGCCAGCCGCCACCCAGCGACTGGCGAATAGATGTGAGCCGGGTTCGTGTACCCGTGGCGGCAGGCTGCGCGAAGGCTTATCGGCTTGGGTATAGGCGAGCACGGCGACCGTGATCGCGGCTATCTCATCAGGGCTGAACTCTTCTGCCGACTCCACCTGTACGGCGGCGGGCGCGGGAACGCTCTGCGTCGCCGCCCGCCTTAGGCTGCGCTGGTCGATCCAGCCGATCAGCCAGAGCAGGCCCCAGAGCAAGATGAGCAGGGCGAAGACCGTCCCCATCCCAGCGGCGGTCATCCAGAGGCCGAAACCGATATCAGGCATTTGCTACTTCTTTCACTACTGCGGGGATCGGCGGATCAGACCGGGAAGAGTCCGTGCTTCTTCGGCAGCGCCGTCTGCACTTTGGTGCGCAGCACTTCTAGGGCGCGGATCAGCCGCAACCTGGTCTCGACCGGCTCGATCACCTCGTCAATCTGGCCGAGGTCGGCGGCGCGGTAGGGATTGAGGAATTTCTCGCGGTACTCGGCGATGAAGTCGGCATTGGCCTGCTTGGGATCCTCGGATGCGGCGGCGGCCCTGCGGTTGAGCAGCCGGGCCGCCCCATCCGCGCCCATGACCGCGATCTGCGCCGAGGGCCAGGCGAAAGCGATGTCGTTGCCCATCTGCTTGGAGCTGAGCGCCACGTACGAACCGCCGATGGCCTTGCGGGTGACCACGCAAAGCTTCGGCACCGTGGCCTGCGAGTAGGCGTAGATGATCTTCGCCCCGTGCCGGATGACGCCGGAGTATTCCTGCTGCACCCCAGGCAGATAGCCGGGGCAGTCCACGAAGGTGATGACCGGGACGTTGTAGGCGTCGCAGAGGCGGACGAAGCGGGAGATTTTGTCTGAGGAGTCGATGTCGAGCACGCCGGAGAGCACCGAGGGCTGATTCGCCACCACGCCCACCGAATGCCCGTCGAGGCGGGCGAAGGCGGTGATCGCGTTGGCGGCGTACTGCTCGCTGACCTGCAGCAGGGAGCCTTTGTCGAAGACCAGCCCCAGCAATTCGCGCATGTCGTAGGGCAGGTTGTCGTCGTCGGGGATGAGCGTGTTCAGCTCGGCTTCCAGCCTCGCCGGATCGTCGCCGGTGATCAACTGCGGGGCGTCCTCGGAATTGTTCTGCGGCAGGTAGCTGAGCAGCAGCTTGGTCAGTTCGAGCGCCGCCGTGTCGTCGGCCACCTCGAAGTGCGCGACGCCGGAGCGCTGATTGTGTACCCACGCCCCGCCCAAGTCTTCAGTGGAGACGTCCTCGCCGGTGACGCTCTTGATGATCTCCGGGCCGGTGAGGAACATATTCGAGGTCTGCGCGACCATGATGACGAAATCGGTTAGGGCGGGGGAGTAGACCGCCCCGCCAGCGCACGGCCCCATGATCAGCGACACCTGCGGGACCACGCCGGACGCCTTCACGTTGCGGAAGAAGACCTCCCCATAGGCGGCCAGGCTGCGGACGCCCTCTTGCACCCTTGCGCCTCCGGAGTCGTTCAGCCCGACCATCGGGATGCCGGCTTCCATCGCCATGTCTTGCATCCGGGAGATTTTGTTCGCCTGCACTTCGGAGAACGAGCCGCCAAGAACGGTGAAATCTTGCGCATAAACTGCCACCCGGCGACCGTTTATCTTTCCGAAACCGGTCACCACGCCGTCACCCGGATAGCGCTTGTCCGCCATCTGGAAGTCGGTGGTGTTGTGAGGTGCCAGCCCGCCGAATTCCTGGAACGAACCCTCGTCCAGCAAGACCGACAGCCGCTCACGAGCGGTGAGTTGACCGCGTTTGTGCTGTGCTTCGATGCGGGCCTCCCCGCCGCCTTGCAAAGCCTGCTCGCGTTTTTTCCTCAAATCGGACAGTTGATCAGACATCGATTGCCTCCCGCCATCGCATTGCAAAGCCGATACTAGCTGGAAAATTTCTCTCGACCTGGGGACATTCACCTAGCGGGCGCATTTGGCATGTTTCGGCAATTTTCCGCACTCTTTCCAGTCTTGGTGCAGAGCTTTCCATGACTGTCCGATGGACGCGCTAGGGTGATCAACAGTTAAACAAGGACCGACAAGGAGTTCAGAATGCGGATAGGCGTCATAGGCGCGCGGGGCCGAATGGGCGCGGAGGTTTGCCGCGCCGTCGGCGGCGCCCCAGATTTGGAGCTGGCTTGGGGGATCGACGCCGGGGACAGCCGCGAGGCGTTGCCCGCCGCTGACGCGGTGGTGGATTTCACCGTCCCCGACGCGGTGATGGGCAATCTGGCCTGGTGTGTCGGGCAAGGGCTGCACGCGGTCGTCGGCACCACCGGATTCACCCCGGAACGGCTGGACCAAGTGCGGGACATGCTCGCGGAAAAGCCCGGCCTCGGAGTGGTCATCGCGCCCAATTTCTCTATCGGGGCGGTGCTGATGATGCACTTTGCCGAGCAGGCGGCCCGCTTTTGCGAATCTGCCGAAGTGATCGAATTGCACCACCCCAACAAGGTGGACGCCCCGTCGGGGACGGCTCAGGCGACGGCGAGGCGGATCGCAGCGGCCCGCCGCGAGGCTGGATTGGGCGCGGTGCCCGATGCCACCCAGACTGGAATGCCTGGCGCGCGGGGCGCCGATGTGGATGGCATCCATGTCCACGGCGTCAGGCTGCGCGGTCTGGTCGCGCACCAAGAGGTGATCTTCGGAGACGTCGGGGAGACGTTGACGATCCGGCATGACAGCTTCGACCGGGCCTGTTTCATGCCTGGGGTGCTCGCCGCCGTCCGGGCTGTGGCCAGCAGGCCGGGGCTCACCGTCGGCATGGAGCCGATTCTTGGGCTGGACACCCGGTTGAGCCGCTAGGCTATCGGCATAATGATGAGAACCCTGAAGAAACCGCCAGCTTTGGCGAAGGACACATTGAGAATCACTCCGTTGGGGGGATTGGGGGATATCGGGCGGAATATGACGTCGTTCGAGTTGAACGGCGAATTGCTGCTCATCGACTGCGGAGTCCTGTTTCCCAACGACGACCAGCCCGGAGTCGATTTGATCCTCCCGGCTTTCCACTTGGTCAACGACCGCTTGGACAAGGTGCGGGCGCTGGTGCTGACCCACGGGCATGAAGACCACATCGGAGCGGTGCCCTACCTGCTGCGCTCCAGGCCGGACATCCCGGTGCTCGGCTCCCGGCTGACTTTGGCGCTGGTGGCGGAGAAGCTGCGCGAGCATCGGATCAAGAATCCCGAGCTGCGGGTTGTTAAAGAGGGCGACCGGGTGGAAATGGGCGGGTTCGACCTGGAATTCCTGTCCGTCAACCACTCGATACCCGACGCGCTCGCCGTCTGCCTGCGCAGCAAGGCCGGGACGGTGCTGCACACCGGCGACTTCAAGATGGACCAACTGCCGTTGGACGGGCGGCTCACCGACCTGAACGGTTTCGCCAGGATCGGGGACGAGGGGCTGGACCTTTTCATGCCCGACTCGACGAATGCCGACGTGCCCGGATTCACCGCCCACGAGCGCGACATCGAACCGGCGCTGGAGCGGGTCTTCGCCCACACCAAGGGGAAATTGATCGTCGCCTGTTTCGCGTCCCACGTCCACCGGGTCCAGCAGGTGCTCGACTTGGCCGAACGCTTCGGCCGCAAGGTCGTCTATGTCGGGCGGTCGATGGTGCGCAATATGGGCGTGGCAAGGGACCTGGGCTATCTGCGGGTGCCGGGCAACACCCTCGTAGACCTGAAAAATATAGACAAATACCCTGACGGCGAATTGGTCATCATCTCCACCGGG
>JAIRXX010000021.1 GCA_031268065.1 Propionibacteriaceae bacterium | reverse complement strand
AACGCACGGTGGCCGAGTTGATGCAGGTGTTTGCCGAGGAGATGGTTTTCCTGCCGAGTTCGACTGACCCGACACGGCAAGGGGTCAACCCGGTGATGAGCGGCATTGAGGGCAAGCAGTTCATCGTTGTTGGAACTTCGCCAGAGTCGTTGCGGGATTTGGGAAATATCGCCAGATTTGTCGTCACTCTGACTGGGAGGCAAGTGCTGTCGGGAGTTGCGGAGAGTGTTGGAGTGGTGGTGAAGATGCCGCAAGGATCGTTCGTCGTAGACGCTGATCTCATTGCCGAAGCCGCCCAAGCATTCGGAATCCACAGGCGTACCCCATGAGCCGCTCAGAAACATCGCTAACAGGGTTATCGGAAGTCGGTGCCGAAGTGAGAGCGAAGATTAAAGTCATTCGATAATCTCTGGGGTTCCAGAACATCAGCGAGGCTATGGCCTGACCGGGCAGAACGTGCTTGGGAAACCGCTAGGGAAGCGCCGCTCGCAGAAACGTCTAGCGATCCAACGCGAATACTCAGCTCCCGGCGGGGCGCAGCCAGGTGTTTATCGCTTGGACTAGGGCTTCTTTTCCGGCTAGGCCTACTTTGCGGGCCACGTTGTGCAGGTGGGTTTCAACGGTGCGGACGCTCATGTCTAGGATGGTCGCCGCTTCTGCGTTGACCATGCCGGTGGCGAGCAGGCCCATCACTTCGTATTCGCGCGAAGACAGGCCGACGTCGTGGACGAAGAGGGTGAAGAAACCGGCCCGCTCGTAGCCAGCGACCTCGGAGATGGTCCAGGCCTGCGCCGCCTGGGCCGCCGACTCGGCGAATTTCCCTTCGGCACGCAGCAACGACGCCCGCAGCACCGCCGCGCGGATGGCGAAGTGGAGCAGCCCCCGCTTGCTGAAGTGTTCGATGAGCCGGGCCAATTCGTCCAGGTCGTGCCGGTTGCCCGCCAGGATATATCTGGCCAGGCTGAGCAGCATCGGCGATTCCAAGGTGTTCAGCAGCGGCTTGAGCCAACGCTCGGTGCTGGTCGATTGCGAATAATCGATCGCCTCCAGGCAGATGAACAGGCCAGAACACACGTAGCCGTCGCGCACCCGGCGTTCAGCGATCTTCCACAGATCGGGGCCGGGATTGGCGGAGGTGGTCATCCAGCGCATCCTGGCGTCCACCGCCCAGGGCACCATGCCGGGGAAAGGCCCCGGATTGGCGGACAGCGGAAGGGTGCGCGAGGCCAGCGCCCGCGCATAGGCCGGGCGGCCCTGCCACAGCGCCATCAACGCGCCCAGGGTGAGGATGCTGGAATGCGAATTGTCTTGGAAGGCCGCCGAAGGGGTCGTCGCCAGGATGCCCTCTATCACATCTCCGGACTCCTGCAATTTCCCGGCCAGGACCAAAGCGAGCGCCGCGACGTAGCCAGTCGATTGAATCTCGTCCACCCGCATCTGCTGCCGGGCCGCCGAAAGGTTGCCCATCGCCTTCTGGATGCCATTCTCCAGATCGCCTGACAGCACGGTGGTCAGCCCGTCCCAAATCTTCGTGTACGACTGGAAAAGCATATGCATGGGCGAATAGTCGTCGAGCAGCTTCCGGGCGCTCGTCGTCTTGCCCTCGCTGATCAGGCATTCGATGGCCACCCCGGTCAGGAAGTCGCTGCCATTCGGGTCTTCATCCGGGCCGGCCGGCGCCAGCATCTCCGGGGTCGGCTTGCGGTCGTTGTTGAACGCGATGTGGGCCTGCCCAGCACGCAACAGGGCGTCGAAATGCGGCATCTGTTTGCGGTAGTCGTCCAATTCGGCCAACGCCGACGCCACGTCGCCGCTCTGCGCCGTCTTCCATTGCGAACTCCAGATCACGAACAGCGCCGCCGACAGGCTCTCTTGGGTGATCGGCGTCTGCTTGATGACCTTGGCGATCTCTCTGGGCGGGCTGCAGGTGTTGACCATCGCGGAGACCAGCGCCATCGCGTTGGCCGGGGTGGGATCGGCAATCCACGACTGTTTGCGCTGCAAGGTCAGCGTGGTCGATGCCTGCTCTAGCTGGTGGCTGATGATGGAAACGTCCGGGCTGGTGCCAGAGCGGGCGTTCGGCCAGGGCTGTTGCGGCTTGAATTCCAGCCCGCGCGCCCGCCCCAGCGGCGAGCCTTCGCTGCCCAGATAGTCGCTGAGCAACGGCGGGAAAATGCCCGCCACCGCATTCGTCCCATATTCGACGTAGTGCGCCAGGCCGATGTCGAAGAGCTGCCGCAACACTTCATGGCCGAGCAATTCCTCGGCGTCTTGGATTGGCAACGGCCCTGCTGCCGCCAGCGCGGTCGCGCCCTCGTAAGCCGCCGGGTCCGCGCCCGCCAAATATGGCTCTACGGCGGCGGCGAGGTTGTCCGACCACAGTTCTCCGGGGATGACCCACAGCCCAGAAGCGTCCTGGACGATCCGCTCAGTTGACTTTCCGACGATCAGGATCGCCCGCGCCAAGCCGTACAGCCCGCCCGAGCGCATCGCCACCCGCGACAGCGCCATTGGTTCCATCGGCCCGCCCAGGGTGCTCAGCACCAGGTCGTGCAACCGGCTGAGTTCAAGGTTCGTCATCCGAATCCGTACGGCGGGGGCCAGGTTGAGCACCAACGAATCCGGCGTCCACGGATGCGGGGTGCGGCTGCTGGTCACCACCGGCAAGTGGTTGTTGCGGTGCGCGGTGATGATCGCGCCAACCGACGAGGGGTCGAATTCGTCCACATCGTCGCAAATCAGCACCGGCGAACGCCGGGAGGCGAACCGGCTGATGACCGCCAGCACCTCCGCCAGGCTGCGCCGGGGCATCTCATCGTTCAGATTGGTGTGCAGGAAGGAGGCGAAAGGCTCCCGCGTCAATGCGGGGTTGCCGCGCATCATCAGCACCGAGCCGCCATCGTCGTCCAACATGTCGGACAACTCGCTCAACACCTGTGAGCGCCCGGAACGCCTGGGGCCGACCAAATGGACGCTCAAGCCCTGGCGCAGGTAAGCGGCAATCTGATTCACTTCGCGGCCAAACACGACGCCACCCATGTCTACGCTGCGCACTACTCGCTTCCCGTCCGGGCTGCTGCCCAACGCGGCGAATTGCAAATGCCAGTTTTCTTCACCCTGATCCCACCAAAATTCGTGTCATGTCCCCCAACGATGTTTTGAATTGCCCTCACCAGCGCAACGGCTGGCCCCACGGCAGCTAGTTGTCGAAGTCCAAAGCCATCCCTAACCCCCTCGGGTAGACAGTCACTGGGGGTATTCTACCTAATCAACGGCCTGAGGGAATGGTTTAGCAGAAGTTCGGGCCGCTGGCACGGCTAATTGCCATGCAGAACCTGAACGGAGGAGTCCCGGATGTCTTATTTTGATCCAATTTCATTGCCGAACGCCGAGGTCGCTTACCAAGCCCGCGAGTTGTGTGACGGACAGGCTAAGCCTTTGGGTGCGCTGGGCCGGTTGGAAGACCTCGCCTGCTGGGTGGCCAGCTGTCAGGGAGTCTGCCCGCCCAAGCAGATCGTCAACGCCCGCGCGGTGGTCTTAGCCGGAGACCACGGGGTCGCCAACGCCGGGGTTTCCGCCTACCCCGCCGCCGTCACTCCGGCGATGCTGCGTGGGATCGCCGCCGGCAAGGCCGGGGTTTCCGCGCTGGCGCAGCTCAACCACGTCACAGTTTCCTGTTATGACATCTCGGTCGCCGACGATTTTCCAGACCTCGATCCGGAGATTTCCCGTTTCAAATTGAGCCACGGCACCAATTCGATTGACATCGACGACGCCTGCTCGCTCGATCTAATCTTCCCCGCTTTGAAAATCGGTGACCAGATAGCCGCCGAGCAGGTGGACTCCGGCGCAGACCTGCTCATCGTCGGTGACCTGGGCATCGGCAACACCACCATCGCCGCCGCATTGATCGCCGCCACCTACGGATGGCACGCCGCCGATGTGGTCGGACGCGGGACCGGGGTGGACGACGACGGCCTGGCCCGCAAGACGGCGCTGATCGACGCGGCGCTGCTCCGCATGGGGGATAAGTTTGCGAACCCGGTTAAACGCCTGGGCGCCGTCGGCTCACCCGACATGGCTGTTGCCGTTGGCCTTATGCTCGGCGCGGCCCGGCGCGGCGTCCCCATCTTGCTCGACGGGGTGATAGCCGTGGCAGAAGCGGCGGTGGCGGCGTCCATCGTTCCCGAGGTGGCCTACTGGATGCAGGCCGGACACCGTTCCACTGAGCCAGGCCAGTCGAAGGCGCTCGCCAAGCTGGGATTGACCCCGATCCTCGATCTTGGGATGCGGTTGGGCGAAGGCTCTGGCGCCGTGGCCGCCGTGGCAATCCTGCGCTGCGCCATCGCCGCCTTGAACGACATCGCCCAGCTGTCCGCGCTTATGTGAGGGTGCGCGAATAGGCGGCGGCCCACCCCTGGGCAACAGCGCCGACCCGCAAAATCAAGCCCAGCACCGGCCCTGAAACCAGCCAAACGCCAGCCCCCGCCTAGACGCCCACAACGCTCACAGCTCCAGCACGCGCCCAGCCACCATCAGCACCACGCGGTCGCAGACGCCGCCCAGGCGCTGGTTGGTGTAGCCGAGCAAGTCGGCAAAGACGCGCCCCGCCGCAGTCGGCGGGACCACTCCCCAGCCGACCTCGTTGCTGACCAGGACGACGCTCGCCCAGTGGGCTGTGACGGCTGCCGCCAGCCGCTCTACCTCGGCGTCGAAGTCGGGCCGCCAATCCTGCTCGGGGCGGTCCCATCCGCCCAGCGCGTCAACCATCCGGGTGACCCAGATTCCCACGCAGTCGATCAGCGCCGGAAGTTCGGTGCCGTCCAGCGCGTGTGCCAAGTCCAACGTCTCCACAGTCTGCCAATTCGCCGGCCTGCGCCGCTGGTGGCTGGCCACTCTGGCCGCCCATTCCGGGTCTGCCGCCGCGTCGGCCAGGTAGCCGGGCGCCAGGTAGGCGATCTCGGCGTCAGCGGAGAAGAGCTGTTCCGCGTAGCGGGATTTTCCACTGCGCACCCCACCGGTGACCAAGGTCTTCGTCATGGCGTCATCCTATTTGCGGGCGCTTCCAGCGCAGCGCCCAGTGGTACATGGCGATGGCCGCCGCCGCTCCGGCGTTTATCGAACGGGTGGAGCCGTGCTGGGTGATGGCCACCATCTTGGCGCAGCCAGCCACCAGCGCGGGCGTCAAGCCCGGCCCTTCCGATCCGAAGACCAGGCAGCAATGCTGGGGCAGCTCCTGGGTCTCCAACGCCAGCGAGCCGGGCAAATTGTCCACGGCCACCGCCGTCACGCCCCTTTCCGCCAGCCAGGCGAGAAAGCTTTCCTCGTCCGGGTGGTGGTAGACGTGCAGATAGCGGTCGGTCACCATCGCTCCCCGGCGGTTCCAACGTTTCCGGCCAATTATGTGGACCGCCT
>JAIRXX010000160.1 GCA_031268065.1 Propionibacteriaceae bacterium | reverse complement strand
TTTCGCCTGCTGCTCCCAATTCCAAATCTGCGGGGTGTTGGCGCGGGCGTTCCCGAGCAGGTCGTCGCGGACGATCACGACCACCAGACCGGCTGGACCCATGTTTTTCTGCGCCCCGGCGTAGATCACGCCGTAGCGGGAAACATCGACGGGCCGAGACAGGATGGTTGAAGAGAAGTCCGCCACCAGCGGGACGTCGCCGGAATCGGGAAGGTAGCCGAATTCGACTCCGCCGATGGTCTCATTCGGCGTGTAGTGCAGATATTTGGCCCCGGCGTTGACTTGGTAGCTGCCTGGGGCCGGGACGCGGGTGTAGTTGCTGGCAGCCTCGTCTGCGATCACGTTGACGCTCAAATCCTGCCGTTTGGCGGCGGCGATGGCTTTTTTCGACCATTGTCCGGTGTTGATGAAGTCGATGCTGTCGCCCGGCGAGGTGAGGTTCATCGCAGTGGCGTCGAATTGCCCCGACGCGCCGCCCTGCAGGAAGAGCACCCGGTAGCCGTCGGGGATGGCGAGCAAGGCCCGCAGCGACGCTTCGGCTTGGGCCGCGCAGGCCACGAAGTCTTTTCCGCGGTGGGACACCTCCATCACCGACATGCCCGAGGATCGCCAATCGGTCAGTTCAGCCTGGGCTTGGGTCAAAACTTCGAGTGGGAGCATGGCAGGGCCAGCGGAAAAGTTGTAAACACGCATGGGGGCAATTCTCGCAGACTCACTTGGGCTGGGGTGGGTAACACACCGCTGTTGGACTCGGCGTGGCCATTTTGTGATGCTGTGGTACCCCCGGCCTGTCACAATGGCTGGGTGGAAAGTGCAGCTAAGGCCCGCAACGACGGGTTTGCGGTGAAATGGAACGCTGACGGGCTGGTGCCAGCGGTCGTCCAGGAGTGGCGGACCGGTGAAGTGCTGATGCTCGCCTGGATGAACGCCGAGGCGCTGGAGTCCACATTGCGGACTAAAAGGGGCACATATTGGTCGCGCAGCAGGCAGCAGCTTTGGGTGAAGGGCGAGACCAGCGGGCACACCCAGCAGGTGCGCGAGGTGCGCGTAGATTGCGATGCCGACACCATCCTGCTCAAGGTCGACCAGACTGGCCCGGCCTGCCACACCGGCGCCCATAGCTGTTTCGACACCCGGACGTTGCTGGGGGAGGACTGATGACAGCCCTCCGGATAAGCCCTGATCTGCCCGGATTCCTAGCCGCTGGGCAGACCCAGCGGGTGGTCAGCGTCTACACCAAGCTGCTTGCCGACGATGTGACCCCGATCGGGCTGTACCACCAATTGGCCGAGAACCGTCCCGGCACCTTCCTCTTCGAGTCGGCGGAGAGCGGAGTCTGGTCGCGCTATTCCTTCATCGGCGTGCGGGCCGCCGCCACGCTTACCGAGCGCGGCGGCGTAGCGCGTTGGGAATTTGCCCAGAAACAGATCACCGGGCTGCCCGACTCCGCCGACCCGCTCGAAGCGCTGGCCCAAACTTTGTCCGGTCTGCACACCCCGCGCGATGATTCGCTGCCCCCGCTGGTCTCCGGCATGGTCGGCTATCTCGGATACGACGCCATCCGCAGGATCGAAAAACTGCCCGATTCCAACTTGGACGACCTGGCGATACCGGAGTTGGCGCTGTTGCTGGTCTGCGACATCGCCGTGCTCGACCACCACACCGGCGAAGTCTGGCTGATTGCAAATGCGATCAACTTCGACAACAAGGCCTCCCGCGCCGCCGAAGCCTACGCCGACGCCGTTGCCCGTGTGGAAGGCATGGCCGAAGTGCTGCGGCGGCCACGCGCGGCCCTGGTGGCGCAGCAGACCCAGGTGTACCCGTTGCCCATCCGACGGCAGCGCAGCAGCGCCGAATTTGAAGAAATGGTTCGTCGGGCAAAGGAGGAGATACAGGCCGGAGAAGCTTTCCAAGTCGTGCCCAGCCAACGTTTTGAGATAGCTTGCGAGTCCGACCCGCTCGACGTCTACCGGGTCTTGCGGGCCACCAACCCCAGTCCATACCTCTACCTGCTGCGTCTGGAGGATTTCTCCATCGTCGGGTCCAGCCCTGAAGCTCTAGTGCAGGTTCAAGGTGGGCGGGCGACGACGCATCCTATCGCCGGCACCAGGCCGCGCGGGAAGACCTCGGCTGAAGACGCCAAGCTGGAGGCGGAATTGCTGGCCGATCCCAAGGAGGTGGCCGAACATCTGATGCTGGTCGATTTGGGCCGCAACGACTTGGGCCGGGTCTGCGAGCCGGGAACAGTTTCGGTGATCGAATTCATGAAAGTGCGCCGCTACAGCCATGTGATGCACCTGGAGGCCGGGGTCACCGGGAAGCTGGCAGCAGGGCGTTCCGCGCTGGACGCAACGCTGTCGTGCTTCCCGGCGGGAACTTTGTCGGGGGCGCCGAAGCTGCGGGCGATGGAGATCATCGACGAATTGGAACTCACCCGGCGCGGCCTCTACGGGGGAGTCGTCGGCTATTTCGACTTCGCCGGTGATTCCGATGTGGCCATCGCCATCCGCACCGCGCTGATCAAAAACGGCACCGCCTACGTGCAGGCCGGGGCCGGGGTGGTGGCGGACTCGATTCCGGCGAATGAGGATGCGGAATCGTTCAACAAGGCCCGTGCCGTGCTCGACGCTGTTCGCACGGCTGCCGAGTTGGAGCGGATAGGAGTGGAATGAGCGTATTGGAAGATTTGGTGGCCGGGGCGCAGGCGGACCTGGCGCTCAGGGTCGAGCGGACGCCGTTGGCCGAGGTGGCAGCTGCCGCTGAGCGGGCGCTGGGCGCGTTGGACCCGCTGCCCGGTTTGACCGCTGACCGGCTGGCGGTGATCGCCGAGGTGAAACGCTCCAGCCCGAGCAAGGGGCGGCTGGCGGAAATATCTGATCCAGCCAAGTTGGCTTCCAGTTATGCCCGTGGCGGGGCGGCGGCGGTGTCGGTGCTCACTGAGGGGCGGCGCTTCGGCGGTTCGCTGGATGATCTGCGCCAGGTGCGGGCCGCGATCCAGGCGCCAGTTTTGCGCAAAGACTTCATCGTGACCGAATACCAGTTGTACGAGGCCCGCGCCGCCGGGGCGGATATGGCGCTGTTGATTGTGGCGGCGCTCAGCGCCCAGCAGTTGCGGTCGCTGCTCAAATTGGGCCGCGAACTGGGGCTTACCCTGCTGGTCGAGGCGCATACCGGCGACGAAGTGCGTTGCGGAATCGACGCGGGCGCCCGGCTGATCGGGGTCAACAACCGGAATCTGAAGACGATGGCGGTCGAGCTGGCCCAATTTGAGCGGTTGGCCCAAGCGATTCCCGCCGGTGTGGTCAAAGTGGCCGAATCGGGGATCCTCACCGTCGCTGACGCTCAGCGGATGCGCTGGGCTGGGGCAGACGCGGTGTTGGTGGGGGAGGCGTTGGTGCGTACTGGCGATCCCGAGCGGGCGGTGCGGGAACTCTCAGCGATAAAGTAGTTTGCGGGCTTCGCCATCTGATGGCGGATCCTTGCGGAACCGGCTCAGCGGAGCCTTCCAGGACAGGAGAAGTATGGTCACCGGGTTGCCCGACAAAGCGGGGCATTTCGATATTTTCGGCGGCAAATATGTCCCAGAGGCGTTGATAGCGGCGCTGACCCAGCTTGAAGCGGAATTTGACAAAGCTGTGGCCGATCCGGACTTCTGGGCGGAATTCAACGGCCTGCGCGGCAATTACGCCGGACGCCCGACGCCGCTCACCCCCGCCTTGAGGTTTTCCGAATTCTGCGGCAACGCCCGGATACTGCTCAAGCGCGAAGACCTAAACCACACCGGCTCGCACAAGATCAACAATGTGCTCGGCCAGGCGCTGCTCACCCGGAGGATGGGCAAGCACCGGGTGATCGCTGAGACGGGTGCCGGACAGCATGGGGTGGCCACCGCCACAGCCGCCGCGCTGCTCGACATGGAGTGCAGGATTTACATGGGAAAGGTGGACACCGAACGCCAAGCCCTCAACGTGGCCCGGATGCAATTGCTCGGCGCCGAAGTGGTCGGCGTTGAGTCGGGCAGCGCCACTTTGAAAGACGCGATGAACGAGGCGATGCGCGATTGGGTGGCCAGCGTCACCGACACCCATTACCTGATCGGCACCGTGGCAGGCCCGCATCCCTTCCCCAAAATGGTGCGGGAATTCCAGCGGGTGATCGGCGCGGAGATTGCCGAGCAGACCAGGCAGCTCCACGGACGTCTGCCTGATGCGGTGGTGGCCTGCGTCGGAGGCGGCTCCAACGCTATGGGGTCTTTCGCCGAATTCATCGGCGATCCGAGAGTCCGGCTCTACGGCATGGAGGCCGGGGGAGACGGGATCGGGACCGGGCGGCACGCCTCGTCCATCACCGGCGGCTCTGTCGGCGTGCTGCACGGCACCAGGACTTTCATCCTGCAAGACGAAGACGGCCAGACGAAAGAATCCCATTCGATCTCCGCCGGGCTGGACTACCCCGGCGTCGGCCCGGAGCATTCCTGGCTGGCGGCGAACGGACTGGCCAGCTACGAGCCGGTGGACGACGTTGACGCGATGGAGGCTTTTCGGCTGCTCACCCAGACTGAGGGTATTCTGCCCGCCATCGAGTCTGCGCACGCGCTGGCCGGGGCGATGCGGATCGGACGCCGGATGGCGGATGAAGATCCCGACGCCTCTCCGCTGATCGTGGTGACCGTCTCCGGGCGCGGGGACAAGGACGTCGATACGGCGGTGAAGTATTTCGGCCTGCCGGGAGCGCCGGACGAATATGTGGGAGGAATGGAATGACTGTCCAAAGCAGCGCGGCAGACGCCGGAATTTCCGGCCAGGCTATTCTCCAAGCCGCTGCCGAGGGGCGCAAAGCCCTAATCGGCTATCTGCCAGTGGGGTATCCAGACCTGCCGGGTTCGCTGCGGGCGCTGCGGGCGCTCTGCGGCGACGGTGGTGAGCCGGGGGTGGACTTGGTGGAAATCGGCCTGCCTTATTCTGACCCGATGATGGACGGTCCGGTGATTCAGACTGCGGGCACCCGAGCCTTGGAGCGCGGGGTGCGCGTCAAAGACGTTTTCGCCGCTGTGCAGGCTGTCCGGGAGGCGGGCAAACCAGCCGTGGTGATGACGTATTGGAATCTGGTGGACCACTACGGGGTGCGGGCCTTCGCCCGCGACTTGGCCAACGCCGGTGGGGCCGGGCTGGTCACGCCGGACCTGATTCCCGAAGAAGCCGGGGATTGGCTAGCCGCCGCGCGGGAATACGCTCTGGACCGCATCTTCCTGGTCGCGCCATCCTCTAGCGCCGAGCGCATCGCCTCCACAGCCGCCGCCTGCCGGGGCTGGGTCTACGCCACAGCGGTGATGGGCGTCACCGGCACACGCGAGCAAACGTCGTCGGCGGCCCCGGAATTGGTCGCCCGCATCCGCGAATATGCTCCCGGCACGCTGGTCGGAGTGGGCCTGGGCGTCTCAAACGGCGCCCAAGTAGCTCGAGTAGCCGAGTTTGCCGACGCGGTGATAGTAGGCTCCGCCTTTTTGAAGCCTTTGATCGCCGCCGACTCCGTAGACGGACTGCCTGGATTGCGTGCGGTCCTGGCCGATCTGGTAGCCGGGGTCCGCCGCGCCGAGACTGCCAACTAACGGTTATCCCTTTGAAATCATTCCGCTCGTCAGCTACATGCGTGCCGCGACCGGCGGGGAGCCGAGCATCCACGCCAGGCAGGCAGGCTGGGAGAGATATCTGGCGGAAACAGCGGCAGAGTACAGACTGCGTGCGGAACGCGACATCAGCCACGGCAGGTGAAGCCGCTCCACCGCCTTGATAATCTTCATGTTCCGGTAGGGTGGGTGGTTGTGGAGTCGTCTATTCTTGGCGCTTATTGGGGTGATAGGCGTGAGTCTGTGGAGTCGTGCGCTGGGCGTTTGTCTCGGTGTGTTGCTGGTTTGGGTCGGGCTGATCCGCTGTTGGGGAAGTGGTTCCGCCGTGGTATGAGCCGGAGGACCGCGAACACGCCCCAGCTGTTGGATGTTGG